>JBAUVS010000028.1:0-11681 GCA_049583345.1 Woeseiaceae bacterium | reverse complement strand
CGCTCGATGCGCAGCTGATCAGCCTGCAGGCCCGGCTCCTGCGCGCGGCCCGCATGTTCCTCGATCCGATGCTGAACCTGGGCGAGATCACGCCGGAAGAAGCCAAACGGGTGCTCGTCGAGGAGGTCGGCATCGATGAGGACATGGCCCAGAACGAGATCGAACGCTACACCTACCGGATCCCCGGCCAGGCGACGGCGTATTACTACGGCTACGGCAAGCTGCAGGCGCTGCGGGGCCAGGCCGAGGTGAAGCTGCAGGACAAGTTCGACGCGCGGGCATTTCACGACTTCATCCTCGATCAGGGCCTGCTGCCGCCGGAGATCCTGAAGCAGGCGGTCATGGAGGAGTTCGTCCCCGGCCAGCTGAACTGATCGGGCCCCGTCAAATCCGGCGGACCCTCGGGCTATACTGCGGTTTTCACAACGCGTGGACACCCCGATGCCCCACAATGTCCGCTGCTTCCGCTGCGGCGCGTCGCTTTCGGACCTGTCGCTGCCCTTGTCGAGGCAGGACCAGTGCCCGGAATGTGGCATGGATCTGCACGTCTGCAAGATGTGCCGGCATTTCGACGCACGCGTACCCAGGCAGTGCCGCGAGGACGACGCCGAGGAAGTCTACGAAAAGGAGCGCCTGAATTTCTGCGACTGGTTCATGCCCAGCGAAGCCGCGTTCGACCCGGACCGCAAGGCCGAGGAGGATGCGGCCAGCGCTGCGCTCAAAGCACTCTTCGATGACTGACCGGCGGACGTTCCTGAAACTCGCCGCCGCCGCGGGAGCGGCGCCGTTCGCGGCCTGTTCCGACGTCGAGAAGGTACCGACGCCGGGCGTGCCTCGCAGCCCCTACGACGCGAAATCGACGGCGGAAGAGGTGACGGCAGGCATGGACCTGCACGGCAAGCTGGCGATGGTCACCGGTTGCACGTCCGGTATCGGCTTCGAAACCATGCGCGTACTCGCGCTGCGCGGCGCCTACGTCGTCGGAACGAGCCGGTCCCTGGAGCGGGCCACCGAAGCCTGCAAGCGCGTCAACGGCACGACGTCGCCTGTGCGGCTGGACCTCGCCGATCTCGACTCCGTAGTGGCCTGTGCGAATTCCGTGCGCTCGATCAACCTCGCACTCGACATGCTGATCTGCAATGCGGGCTACCTCGGCGCGAGTGGCAAGCCGGAACTCGTCGCCGGCATCGAGAAGCACTTCGCCGTCAATCACCTGGGGCATTTCGTGCTGGTGAACCGCTTGCTCGGCCGCCTGTATCTCTCGTATCAGGGCCGCGTCGTCGTAGTCAGCAGTCGCGCTGCCTACACGAGAGCGCCGGCCGCGGGGATCGAGTTCGACAATCTCGACGCCTCCGGATCGTACGACGACTGGCATGCCTACGGGCAATCCAAACTCGCCAATGCCCTGTTCGCCCTGGAACTCGGCAAGCTGCTCAGGGGCACGCGGATCACGGCGAACGCCCTGCATCCCGGCGTGATCAACACCGAGATCGACCGGCACATGAGCCGCTTCAAGCAGCGCGGATTCAGGGTCCTGACGGCACTGGGCTACGGCAAGACCATCCCGCAGGGCGCAGCGACGAGCTGTTTCGTGGCGACCAGCCCGCTGCTCGGCGCGACGAGCGGCAAGTATTTCGAGGACTGTAATGCCGTGACCATCGTCGGCGACACGCACATGCAGGACGAAGCCATGGCCGAGCGGCTCTGGAGCGTATCGACGGACCTGACAAAGGACTACCTGGTGACGCACACCGGCCCCGACTGGAACGACTTCGAGAAGGCGATGCACGAGCGGGCCAGGCGCCGGCAGGAACAGCCGGATTCGACGTGAACGAGCGTGCGGACCAGGCGCTGGTGCTGCTGTCCGGCGGTCAGGACTCCACGACCTGCCTGTACTGGGACCTGGATCGCTTCGGTGCCGGGGCGGTCTCCAGCATCGCCTTCGACTACGGACAGCGTCACCGCATCGAACTCGACTGTGCGGCGAAAATCGCCGATGCCGCGCAGGTGACGCATGCCTGCCTGCCGATCGACACGTTCGCGGCGCTCTCCGGCAACGCGCTGACGGACCGCGCGCTCGAGGTACGCGCCGAGCCCGACCCGGAGACCGGATTGCCGAACACCTTCGTCCCCGGCCGCAACCTGATCTTCCTCACGTTCGCGGCCGCCTACGCATATCCTCGCGGTATCGGGCATCTCGTCGCCGGCGTCGCACAGACCGACTACAGCGGCTATCCGGACTGCCGCGCGCCGACGATTCGCGCGCTCGAGGAGGCGCTGCGGCTCGGCATGGAGTCGGACATCCGCATCCACACGCCGCTGATGCAGCGGAGCAAGCGGGAGACCGTGGAACTGGCCCGCGACCTCGGCGCGTTGCCCGCGATGGCCCTGACGCACACCTGTTACGAAGGCGCGCAGCCGCCCTGCGGCGTGTGTCCCGCCTGCCGGCTGCGGGCCAGGGGTTTCGCCGAAGCCGGCATCGCCGACCCGCTGCTCGCGCCATGAGTTACGCGGTGAAGGAGATCTATTACACGCTGCAGGGCGAGGGCGCCCGCAGCGGCCGGCCGGCCGTGTTCCTGCGCTTCGCGGGCTGCAATTTGTGGACGGGCAGGGAACGCGACCGGGCTGGCGCCGTCTGCCGTTTCTGCGACACCGAGTTCGTCGGGACCGAGGGTCCGGGCGGTGGCCGGTTCGCGAGTCCGGCGGACCTTGCCGAGGCCGTGTCCCGGTGCTGGCCGGGCGATACCCTGCCGCACGCGAGACCCTACGTCGTGTGCACCGGCGGCGAGCCCCTGCTGCAGCTCGACGCGGCCGCGGTCACCGCCCTCAAGGGCGCCGGCTTCGAAGTCGCGGTGGAGACCAACGGCACGCTCGAAGCGCCGCCCGGGCTCGACTGGGTCTGCGTCAGCCCGAAGGCGGCCAGCCGGCTGCTGCTGCGCAGTGGCAACGAACTGAAACTCGTCTTTCCGCAGGCCGAGCCCGAGGCCCGGCCCGAGCGCTTCGCGGATTTCGCGTTCGATCATTTCTTCCTGCAACCGCTCGCCGACGATCGGCTCGCCGACAACACGCGCGCCTCGATCGAGTACTGCCTGCGCCATCCGCAATGGCATCTGAGCCTGCAGACCCACAAGATCCTCGGCATCGCCTGACACAATGCAGAACCGGCCGGGAGCGTATCTGTTCGGGGCCGTGATCGGGCTGCTGGTGGCAACGTTCGCCTACCGCTGGATCACCGATCCGGTGCCGCGCGCCGAGCGGCGCCTCGAGGAATCGGTGGTCGCGGCCGCGCGCGGCCAGGTCGCGCAGATCGTGGACGCCGGCGAGCTGGAATTCGTCGACCCGCTGGCGGCCAACCGCAAGGTGGGCAAGGCCTACGTCTACCGACACGGGGCGGGCTGGCAGGTGTCGGGTCATTATCGGCGTAACGCGACGGATGCATGGCATCCGTTCCTCGCGACTCTCGATGCCTCGCGCCGGATCGAGCACCTGAGAATCCGCGATCCGGCGCTGGCCGCGCGGCCCGGGCGCGATCCGGTCGTCGAGGTCGTGCCCTGATCCCCGGCCGCCGCCCACCGGGCTAATCGGCGCCGGCGCTCTGTTCCCGTTCCGTGTCGACGCCGGCGTAGTAGACCCAGATGTTTTCCTCGCCGGTCAGCAATTCGATGTATTTCGGGTGCACGAAGAGGGTCTCGCGCCCGGAGCGAAATTCCTTCAATACGCCGATGTCGCAGAGCTGTTTCAGGTACACCGAGGCGGTCTGCCGCTTCGCGATGCCGGCATCGACCAGGTTGCCGATGCGGCAATAGGGCTGCTTGAACAATACTTCGACGAGTTCCCAGGAGTAGGTCTTCGGCAATTGCGCCTGCGTGTACTGCGCCGTGTGTTCCATCAGCTCGCGGATGGCCTTGATCTTTTCCGTGGTCCAGTTGCAGGTCTCCTCGACGCCCTCGAGCACGAAGCGGATCCATGAACCCCAGTCCTGCTCCTTCGTCACCTTCTGCAGCAGCCGGTAGTAGGCGGCCTTGTTCTGGATGATGTAGCGGCTGAGATACAGGATCGGCGAGTCGAGCAGGCCGAGGTCGACGAGGAACAGGATGTTCAGCACACGCCCCGTGCGGCCGTTGCCGTCGACGAACGGATGGATGGCCTCGAACTGGTAGTGCTGCACCGCCATGCGTACGAGCGGGTCGATCCCGGTCTGTTCGTGCATGAACGCGGCCCAGTTTTCCAGCTTCGATTGCAGCAGCTTCTGGCCCTCGGGCGGCGTGTAGATCACCTCGCCGGAGATGCGGCTTTTCAGCGTCGTCCCAGATTCCGCTCGAATATCAAGCTCTACACCTTTGATAATACTGCAAATCTGAATTGCCATATCGACGGTCAACATCTTGCGCCGGACCATCTTGGTGCCTTCGAACAGGGCCGTCCGGTAGCGCAGTGCCTCCTTGGTGGCCGGGTCCGCCTTGTCTTCGTTGATGTCGACGTACTCGAACAACTTGTCCGTCGTCGTGACGATATTCTCGATTTCCGAGCTGGCCCGCGCCTCGAGCAGCGGCAGGGCGTTGACCAGCACGGCGGAATTGGGGATCAGTTCGGCGGCCTGCTTGAGCTCGGCCAGGGCGACGCGGGCATCGATGCAGCGCTTCAGGATCTCCGTGGTCTCGATCTGATCCGCCGGCGGCGGCAGCTCCGGCAGCGCGTTATAGGGAGTTTTCGGATCAAATTCAGCCACTTGTCAGCTCCTCGGCAGCGCTCGACCGTATCGACACGTCGCCCGGACGTGTCGATCGGCAGCGTTTTTATCGACCTGTTCGATCGACGTGTCGATGCCGTCGACCGATCCGGAAAACATGTCGACAAAATAGCAAAATATCGACATATCTGCCCCACGTGTCCATCGAATCGACACGTTGTCGAAACATGTCGATATTTTCGACTTTTATCGACAGGTTTCCAGTATATGTCGATCGCCTCGACACGTGCGTGACGCAGTGCGGGAATCGGCGATTTCATGACCCGGCAAGCCATTGCCCGCCGCTCTGCGGGCCCGTTGCTATAGAATGCGCCCCCTGCCAACGATCCAACAAGGACAGACCGTGAGCCCCAAATCCGACATCGAGATTGCCCGCGCAGCCCGGCGGCTGCCTATCGCCGAGATCGGCGCGAAGCTCGGAATTCCGCAGGAATCCCTGATCCCGTACGGCCACGACAAGGCCAAGATCAGTGCCGATTTCATCAAGGCCAACGGCAAGCGCGACAACGGCAAGCTGGTCCTGGTCACCGCCGTGTCTCCGACCCCCGCAGGCGAAGGCAAGACGACGACGACCGTCGGCCTCGGCGACGGGCTGAACCGGATCGGCAAGCAGGCGGCGATCTGCCTGCGAGAGCCGAGCCTGGGGCCCTGTTTCGGCATGAAGGGCGGTGCGGCCGGCGGCGGCTACGCCCAGGTCGTGCCGATGACTGACATCAACCTGCACTTCACCGGCGATTTCCATGCAATCGGGGCCGCGCACAACCTGCTGGCCGCGCTGATCGACAACCACATGCACTGGGAGAACCCGCTCAACGTCGACCCGCGCCGGGTGACCTGGCGCCGCGTCGTCGACATGAACGACCGGGCGCTGCGGTCGATCACGTCCGGTCTCGGCGGCTACCACAATGGCGTGGTCCGCGAGGCAGGCTTCGACATCACGGTGGCCTCGGAGATCATGGCGATCTTCTGCCTGGCCACGGACCTCAAGGATCTGGAAAACCGCCTGGGCAACATCGTGTTCGGCTATACGCGCAAGAACGAGCCGGTCACGGTCCGGCAGCTGAACGCCCAGGGCGCGATGACCGCGCTCCTGAAGGACGCGCTGCAGCCGAACCTCGTGCAGACCATGGAGAACAACCCGGCCTTCATGCACGGCGGCCCCTTCGCCAACATCGCTCACGGCTGCAATTCCGTGATGGCCACGACCACCGCGCTGAAGCTCGCGGACTATGTCGTCACCGAGGCCGGCTTCGGTGCCGATCTCGGTGCGGAGAAATTCTTCGACATCAAGTGCCGCAAGGCGGGCCTCAAGCCGGACGCCGTCGTACTGGTTGCCACGATCAAGGCGCTCAAGATGCACGGCGGCGTTCCCAGGGACGAACTGGGCAAGGAGAACGTCACGGCGCTGGAGGCCGGCCTGAAGAACCTCGGCAAACACCTGCGCAATCTGTCGACGTTCGGCGTGCCTGCCGTCGTCGCGATCAACCGCTTTACGGCCGATACGGCCGCCGAGATCGCCGCCGTGAAAAAATACTGCGAGAACTTCGGCGTCACCGCCGTCGAATGCACGCACTGGGCCGACGGCGGCGCCGGCACGCAAGTCCTGGCGGAAAAGGTCGTGGACCTTGCCGAGAGCGGCGCGGCCCAGTTCCGCACCCTGTACACGGACACGCTGCCGCTGTGGGAGAAGGCAAAACGGATCGCGACCACGATCTACGGCGCCGACGACATCATCGCCGATAAGAAGGTGCGGCAGCAGCTGGCCCAGTTCGAGAAAGAAGGCTACGGGCACTACCCGGTGTGCATGGCCAAGACGCAGTACAGCTTCTCGACGGATCCCAACCTGCTCGGCGCGCCGACCGGCCATGTCGTGCCGATCCGCGAAGTGCGATTGGCGGCAGGCGCGGAGTTCATCGTGATTATCTGCGGCGAGATACTGACCATGCCGGGCCTGCCGCGGGAACCGGCCGCCAACAACATCCGCGTCAACGATCAGGGCGAGATCGAAGGCCTGTTCTGAGCGCCGTCTGCTCGACGCGACGATCCGGCATCACGAACGAGGTCCTGGCGCGCTCGCTGGAGAGCAGCTCGGGGCTGTAGTGACGCTGCAGCAACTCTGCCGCACCGCTGCACAAGTCGTCGTTCTCGCGGCGGAAGGCCGGCCAGTCACGCGCCGCTGCCGTGTCGCGCCGCCGCGCGATCAACTCGAGGAAGAATCGCGAGATCGTCTCGTGATACCTGGCGGGAACGCCGACACGCTCGGTCAGTCGCCGCAAGGCGGCGCAGAACCGGGCGGCGGCCTGTGCACGCGGGAAGGTTTTCAGATAGAGCCAGGCGATGTAGACGTGAGCCTCGTGATCGAAGGCGTCGACGTCGACGTTGCCGGCTTCGAATTTCTCGATCGACAGCCGCGCAATCCGGTCGGCTTTCATTGTGCGTCTTCCGTGAGCGTGTGACTGTCCGCCGCAGTGAGCCCGCAGCCGTACACGGTTTTCAATTGCCCGATGACGGCGAGGGTCTGATCCGGGAACGGCGCCTTGCCTTCGAAGGCGTGCAGGACGATGCCTTCGAGGAGATCGCCGAGCGACAGGTCGGTGTACTCGGCAAGTGCCTTCAGCACCTTGAGCAGGGAGGATTCCAGCCGGACGCCGGTCTGGGTCCGGGTGACGACTTTGGGCGGCATGGCAACTCCACAAGGGACGAGTGTTACCATGTTACCTAAATAACAACTTGTCGTCCAGCGACATGGCCGGCGCCGTCACTCCTCCCCGACAGGCCCGCGGTCCCGCTTCAGCTTGCCGCGGCGGTGTTTTTCCGCGAGGCGTTTTTGCTCGGCCGCCCGCGTCGGGCGGGTGGGCTTGCGCGGCGGCGGCACGTCGAGAACCGACCGCAGCAGCTCGGCCAGGCGCTCGAGAGCGGCCTGACGGTTGCGTTCCTGAACCCGGAACTCCTGGGCCTTGATGACGACGACGCCATCGGAACTGATGCGGTGATCGCCGAGCGCCAGCAAGCGCTCGCGCACGTCGTCGGGCAGTGACGGACTGTTGCGCGCATCGAAGCGCAGGTGGATCGCCGTCGAGGCGGTGTTGACGTGTTGGCCGCCGGCTCCCTGCGCACGGATCGCAGACAACTCGATCTCGTCGAGCGGAATCCCGATCGCGTCGGAGATGATGACGTGCCCGGACATCTTCCGCATTATACGCCGGTGCACGCGCGCAACCTGCTTATCCTGGTGACGACCCAGCTGATATCGGCAACGGGTTCGTTCGTGTTCGTTTCCCTCGCCGGCATCATCGGCGCGGAGCTTGCCAGCGATGTGGCCTGGGCGACATTGCCCGTCACCGTGATGGTGCTCGCGACGGCGACGACGACGGTGCCGGCCAGTCTGCTGATGCGTCGTTTCGGGCGCCGGCGCGGCTTTGCGATGGCGTCCCTGTCCGCGGCCGTGGCGGCATTCACGATGACGCGGGCGCTCGCCGCCGGCAGCTTCCTGCTGTTCCTCGCGGCCGCGGCCCTGTTCGGCATCAACATGGCATTCACACAACAGTACCGTTACGCGGCGGCCGAGTCCGTGGACACGCGCCACATCCCGCTCGCAATCTCGTTCGTGCTGCTGGGCTCCATAGGCGGCGCGTTTGCGGGCAAGATCCTTGCAGCACGGGGCGAACACTGGGTCGCCGGGATCCCGTATGCCGGCACGATGTTTGCGTTGATTGCCCTGTACGTCGTGCAGGCCGCCCTGTTCCAGTTCTATGCCGGCGTGCCGCCGGCGAGTTCGGAGCGCGAGCCAAAGCGACAACGGCGGCTGCCGGACATCGTCCGGCAGCCGGTCTTCCTGGTCGCGGTGCTCGGTGGTACGGCCGGCTACGGCCTGATGTCGCTGATCATGACGGCGACGCCGCTCAGCATGCACGTCAACGACGATTTCTCACTGGATCAGACGACCAGCGTCATCCGCGCCCACGTGCTCGGCATGTACACGCCGTCGCTGGTTTCCGGTTTTCTGATCCGGTGGCTTGGCGTCGTCAGGATGATGCTGTTGGGCGCGTGCAGCCTCCTCGCTACGTCCGTGATCGGGATGCAGGGCCACGCCTATCTGCATTACTGGTGGGCACTGGTGCTGCTGGGCGTCGGATGGAACCTGCTTTACGTCGGAGCGACGACGATGCTCACCTACACGTATTCGATTGCAGAGCGGTTCCAGGCACAGGCCGTCAACGAGTTCCTCGTGTTCGGAACCGCTGCCGTCTCGTCACTCCTCGCCGGGACCATCATGCACTTCTATGGCTGGCACACCCTGATGTGGGTCCCGATACCGATACTGTGCGCGGTCGCCGTTGCACTGATCGTCGTGCGCAAAGATGCGCTTCTGCAGCGCAGAAGCCCACGCGCGTCCGGTTGACTATGTCGGCAGACTGTCGAAATTCACGGCTGGCCGGATGCGACCGTGGCGCTTACGGTAGGTTGTGCGTGCGAAGCGCATTTCACAAACCATCGACAAGGAGGTCGAATCATGCGGGTACTGACAGTGGAAGAGATCGGACGGGTCGCAGGCGGATCGAGCAAATGCTCGCAAGGCAATAACCTCGGCGGAATCTCGAATCCCAATTCGCTGGGCGATGACCTCATCGCCATATACGAGGGCCTCGTCGCGGCGACGTCATACGTCATCGAACGCGTGGCCAACGCCCTTTGAGCCATCGTCGGCCCGGGCCGCCTTGCGCGGCCCGGGTCCGACACCCGCCACGAGCGAAATAATGGCTCCGCTCAGGAGTACGAGGGCAAGGAGTGCCGGCAAGGTCAGCGTGAGCCACGCCGAGCCGCCGGTGCCCGGTTGCCATTGCACGTGCAGGCAGCGCCAGTCCACGACGCCGAGACCGTCGTAGGCCGCGTGCGCGGCGAGCGGGGGCCACAGGCTGCCCGAATTTGCCCGCAGGCAGGCGAAGACCAGCCCCATCAACAGGGCCGTGAGCATCGCGTGCGGTGGGTGATAGACGGCGAAGGCGACGGCGGAGCCCGCAATGGCGAAACCGCGGCCGCGGTGCAGGAGCAGACTCTGTATCAGACCGCGCCCGAGCGTCTCCTCGACAAGCGGGATCAGGCAGGTCCAGACGAGCAGCGCGAGCAACAGGGAGGCAGGCGCCGGGCAGCCCCAGGACATGGCGAACTCCGCGGGTGCCATCGTGCCTTTCCCGCCGACGGTGCCGAGCACGACGACCGCGCACCACCAGGCGAGCCTCGACAGGCTTCCGACCGCGAAACCGGTCGCCGCCGCGCATGCCACTCGACGCGGATCGAACAGGCGCTCAAGCAGGGCGCGCTGCTGGCGCAGGACGGGCGCCAGCATGAGGGCCAAAAGCGGCGGCACGACGAGGTAACTGACGTCCCTGGCGACCGCGATGTCGTAACCGCCCTGTCGCAGGCGCAGCTCCCACATTGCCCGCAAGACGAGCACGAACGCTTCGACGACAAGGATGGCGACGATCGTCGACCAGCGGCGCGGCATGCTCGCTCCCGAAGCGGATGGGCAGGCCGATCCTGCACGGGCCCCGCCAGTCGATACAGCGGCCTATCTCGGCCATTCGTCGGAATTCGCCCGCCCGGGCTGCCGCGGCCCCGGGACGGCTGGGCAGACGCGAGAGTTGCTGCTAAAAAGCCGGTGGGACGGACAGCAACAGCGGAACAGGTCGATGGATACAGCACGCAGGATTTTCGCCGCGGTCGTCGCCGCCGCGTTGGCGGGCTGCGGTGCCGGCAAGCCCCCGGCAGACCCGGGACGGGACACCACGGTCACGGCGGCCACGCTCGGCGAGCAGGCCGTGCTGACCGCGGCCGAGTATCTCGCGCAGCCGCCGTACGCGACGGCGGATGCCTCCCGTGGCAGGCAGGGAGCCGTCCTCTGCCAGGCCTGCCACAGCTTCAAGCAGGGCGAAGGCGACCGTATCGGGCCGAACCTGTATGGGATCGTCGGCCGGCGGGCGGGCACGCGGGCCGGTTTTGCGTACTCCCGGCCCTTGCAGCAGGCGGATTTCGTCTGGACGCCGGCCGCGCTCGACGCCTGGCTTGCCGATCCGGCACGATTCCTGCCCGGCAATCGCATGGCGATCCCCGGGCTATCGGATGCAAGCGACCGTGACAATCTGATAGCCTATTTGCTCGGGGCGGAGATTCCCGGCCCGGATTGACCGTAGGACAGGGAGCGGGGGGACCATGGAGGTGAGACGATCAATCGCCGACAAGCGTGCCGCAGTCGACCGGCGAAAATTCAGCTGGAAGACAGTCCTGTTCGGTTACTTCCGCTCCCGGCGCCACAACGTGCGGCGCGGCGGCGACGGCGACGTCGTATTCCTCGACTGGCATCACCCCTGGCTGTTCTTCCTGGCCGTCGGGACCATGATCATGAGCGGGCTGGATGCGTTCCTGACCCTGCAATTGATCGATCACGGGATGCTGGAGGCGAATCCGATGATGGCCGCCTTGCTGGGTCGCGGGACGGCCGCATTTGCCGCGAGCAAAATGCTCATGACCGGCACCAGCATCCTCATCCTCGTGTTTCTGGCCAAAACACGCTTCCTCAACCGCATGCGGGCGGGCATTTTGCTCACCGTGTTCTTCAGCGCCTATGCCTGCCTCGTCTGTTACGAATTCGTGCAGTTGCTGGGGATGACCTAGGTCCGATTCCGTTTCCAATATCAACGGCCTGGGCTACACTAGCGCCCCTTTTCGCAAGCCTGAACCGACGCCCGCGCCCCGGCCAACGCCCGCGGCGGCGACAAACTGCCTCCTCATGAGTCATTCCCTGAAGGAACAGTACGCATCGTCTCCGCTCTTCGGCGGCAACGCCGCGGCGGTGGAGGGCCTGTACGAGAAATACCTGGACGATCGCGCGTCCGTCGCCAAGGCCTGGCGCGACTACTTCGACACGCTGGGC
>JBAUVS010000027.1:0-3319 GCA_049583345.1 Woeseiaceae bacterium | reverse complement strand
ATTGCCCTGCTTAGCGTCGACTTCGAACCCATTGAGAAGCTTCAACAAGAGGGCGATTGGGAGGGCGCGGCGGCAATACTTGCAGCGGCAGCACAGAACATCCAGTCGGCCGGCGCCGACTTCCTGCTCATCTGCTCCAACACCATGCACAAGGTTGCGCCGCAGATAGAAGAGGCCATCGAGATTCCCTTGCTTCACATTGCGGATGCGACGGCGCAGGCCATCGCGCAGCAAGGTATTTCGGCGGTCGGCTTGCTGGGAACGGCCTTCACGATGGAACAGGCTTTCTACCGGGGCCGGTTGAGCGAGAAGCACGGCCTCGACGTTCGGATTCCGGATGAAAAGGACAGGGAATACGTGCACCGGACGATCTATCAGGAACTCTGCCTGGGCAAGGTGCGGGCAACGGCCCGATCCGAATTTTTGCGTATCATCGACACGTTCGCCGATCAGGGAGCGGAAGGCGTAATCCTCGGCTGCACCGAAATCGGCATGCTGGTGCAGCAACGAGATACGAACGTAAGACTATTCGATACCACCGCGATCCATGCCGCAAAGGCAGTCGAATACGCGATCCAGTAGTCGATCCGCTCGAACGCGCAGAAACGGCGAGTGCCAGGGTCGATGCCCGTGGACTTGCCCCGTCGCGATCTAGTCTTTCAATTCAAACAGGCCGACGGCCAATCTCTCGGAACGAGACAGCGATCTCCTGGCGAGAAATACCGCCGCAAAGACTGCGACAAACCAGGAGAGAAATTCGAAGAAGGAAACTCTGGAAATCACCTGCCCTGCGAGATCGGATAAGGAATGGTTTGGCAGGGCGTCAAGCAGTGTCCGCGCAGCCGCTACCCGCATTGGCAATGCGACCCAAAGCAGGTTGCCAAGAACCCCGCCGGCAATCGTATAAAACGCGGCCAACACGGCGAATTTTGTCGAAATGCCGTGCCCGAGAAACCCGATGGACGCACCGACAAAGAGCCCGACGCCGGCTGCCACGAACGCGTATGACGGGCGCCAAATCGTGACTACGATTCCAAAAGCAGCAGCGGCAAGGACCGTAGCTACGGCTCCTCCGATAACCGCAGCGACGAAATGTTGCTCGGACAGCAACTTTTCTGCCAAATCGTAGTTCTTTTGTTTTTCCTCGTTATTCATCGGCGCCGACGTGTCTGGCGACTGGCCGAGAATGCTCTTCGGATTGAGCGGAAACATCCATGTCCTACTGGAACAGACCGCCGACCGCGATATCCCAGTCCATGCGATCGCCAGCGTACCACACCGCACCGCAGGGCTCCGGGTCGACACCGGGCTCGAACAGTTGCCGGTCCAGCCAGGCGTCGAGCACGTCCGGATCGACCGTCGGCAGCCGGCCGTAGGTGGGGAGCGGTTCGTCGCGCTGATCCTTGAAGGGCACTTCGCCGCTGGCGGTCTTCTCGCAGGCAAAGCCGCCGTCCCGGAGCCACAGCGCGCGGCGGATCGCCGGGGGAATCGCGCGGATTTTGCGGCCCACGGACAGGGGTTCGCCATCCGGGTCCTCCTGGACGGCGATGAGGGAACTGTCGCAGGCGATGCGGCGGGCTGTTTCCGCGCAAACAGCCGGGCCGTCGTGCAGGTGCGATACAGACGATTCCGCGGAAACGTGCACCACCACCTGGTAGCGGTCGGCCGTGCTGTTGGGGACCGGCTCGGAATTCATGTAGGTCTCGGCCACCTGGGCCAGGGCGTCGGCCCGCCTCGCACCGATCGGTTCCCTGGATCGCTTCGTCGCTGCGCTCCTCGCAATGACCTCGGAAGTCGATTCATTCTGCGCGGCGAAGTCGGCGTCCATCGCCATCCCGAGCGCCTTGACGATCAGGGCGCCCTGCACGGGCGGAAGGCGGCCCTTCAGGACCAGGCAGCCGTCCGCGTCGTTGTAGGAGCGCTGCTTGCCAGCGCGATTGGCGCGGCGACAAGCGGCACAGGGGCACGTCTTGCATGGCTTTCTCCAGCGTGTATCGATCCGTTCAATGGCTGCAATCCACTGATAACACACTGTATTACCGAGAGAAATTTCTAAATCTCGGCAATTTTCCGAATAATGACTTCACCGGCTACCGACCGCAGCCGTCGCCTTCAGCGAAGCCGCGATTGCGGGTCGTTGCCCTGCGGTCATCGCGGCATACCCGCACTCTATTTGGCGAGCAGGCCTTTCGTGCGCCGCCGCTGCAGTTCGCCGCCGAGCACGACCAGCAACGCGATCAAGAACATCACGGTGCCGACCACGTTGATCTGCATCGGTATTCTTCTCTGCGCCGAACTCCAGACGAACATCGGGAACGTCGTCGTGGTGCCGGCGTTGAGGTTGGTGATGATGAAGTCGTCGAACGACAACGAGAACGACAGCAGCGCGGCGCCCAGGATGCCCGGGAAGACCAGCGGGAAGGTGATCCGCCAGAACGTCTGCCATTCGGTGGCGTAGAGGTCCTTCGCGGCCTCTTCGAGATGCGAGTCCATGCCGGTCAGCCGGGCCTTGACCGTGACCACCACGAATGACAGGCAGAACATGATATGGGCGATCAGTATCGTCCAGAATCCGAGCTGCCCGCCGAGGCCGGCGGCGACGAACAGCGCGAGCAGCGAGGAGCCCATGACGATCTCGGGCGACGTCATGGGCAGGAACACGAACAGATTGACGACCGTGCGGCCGACGAACCGGTGCCGTGCCAGCGCGAAGGCCATCAGGGTGCCGAGAGTCGTGGCGACGAGCGTCGCCAGCAAGCCGATCTCCATGCTTCGTGCCAGCGCCGCGCACATGCCGTAGGGCTCACAGACATGCAGCCAGTTGTGCCAGGTGAAGCTGCCAAACTGGTAGACGTTCCGGCTCGGCGGCACATTGAAACTCATGGCGACCACGACAAAGATCGGAATGAACATGTAAACCAGCACCAGGATGCCGGTAATCAGCACGATCCGGTCGCCGATCCAGTCGATCGCTCTCCGCAGCACGTTCATACGAGTTCGTCCGTGCTGACTTTTTCTACGTAGTACATGACCATGCCGACGATGAGGAACATCAGCGACATGGACAGCGCACCGGCCGCCGGGTAATCGCCGACGTTGGCAAACAGGTCCTGGATGACGTTCCCCAGCATCCGGGTCTGCGTATTGCCCAGCAGCTGCGCGTTGATGTAATCGCCGGCCGCCGGGATGAAAGTGAGCAGGGTCCCGGCGACGACGCCCGCTTTCGACAACGGCAGCGTGACCTTCAGGAAGCCTCGCACGGGCGAGGCATAGAGATCGCCCGCCGCCTCGATCAGGCTCGGATCGATTTTCTCGAGCG
>JBAUVS010000026.1:0-5699 GCA_049583345.1 Woeseiaceae bacterium | reverse complement strand
CGCGTGTCCTCGAGCGACGTACTCCGGTTGCCGTTGAAATTCACCCGGTAACGGTTCTCCGAGATCTTGCGGCTGTAGTAGCCGTAGTCAGTGGCGCTGTCCGCGGCCACGTAGCGCGGCGAAGACGCGCAGGCGGCGAGGGCGAGCGTTGCAGTAATTACTACTATCCGTGTAATCGACATGACATCCTCCTCGAAAAGATTAAGTGCCGTTGTCATGCCGCAGACGGCCGCGCCGGGGTTTTATTCCACCGGATTTACCGGTTTTTTCCAACCCCTTGAAATCAATTGCTTTTCCTGGTCTGTATCGAGGGGACCGGCGGCACCCATCAGGCCGTCGACCGCCGCGGCCACGGACGCCGGGACGGCCGAGCCCGCCTGGCCGTAGTCCCCGCCCGGCGCGCCGGGCACGCCGTAGGCGACCGTCGCCATCCGCCAGCGGCTGTCACGCCTGCAGGCCACGCCCTGTATCGATTCTTCGGGTGTGGCGATGCGCCATTGCCGGCAATAGTCACCGCGCTGGTCCTCGAACGACAACACCGGTTCACCCGTGGCATCGGTGCCGACCGGCACGGCCTCACCGCTGACGCCACTGTCCAGCAGGCGATACAGCGGCGATCCGGCATCGATGGCGTCCGCATACATCTGCCCGGCACCCGGGATGCTCTCCGACGCCGGCATCAGCCCGCGCCCGACGATGAGCCCGACGGCCAGTGCGATGCCCGCCGCCAGCGCCACGGGAACCTGCAGGAACCGACGCATGCCGCGTGCTTCGAACGGCACGACGTTGTCGGATGAATGACGCGGTCTCTCGAGCCGTTCCAGTACCCCCTTCGGCATCGGCGTCGTATCGACTGCCCGGAACACGCGCCGCACCGCCTCGTCGCCGGCACGCATCGCCTCGAGGCGTTGTGCGAGTCCGGGCTCGTTCGCGAGCCGTGCGGCGAACCGGTCTGCCTCGTCGCCCTCGAGCTCACCGTCGAGCCAGGCGCCGATTAGTCTGTCGTCCGAATTGTCCTTCGCTTCCATCGCTTCTCATCCTCTCCAATCTATCCGGCCGCCGCGACCAGCCCGCTGCGCTCGAGCAACGCCACGCGTGCCCGCGCGAGGCGGCTCATCACCGTTCCGATCGGCACTTCGAGAACCGCGGCGGCTTCCTTGTACGAATAGCCCTCGACGGCGACGAGTTCCAGCACGCTGCGCTGCTCCTCCGACATCGAGAACAGTGCCTTCTGCACTTCCTCGAGCGTCATCTCGCCGAGCACCTGTTCCTCTCCGGACACTACCTGCGTGCCCACGACGGCCGGGTCTCCGCTGGCTTCGCGGCGCACCTTGCGCGAACGCAGTTCGTCGATCCACAGGTTTCTGCAGACCCTGAGACCCCAGGGCAATACCTTCGCGTCCTGCGGCAAGCCACGGTCCAGCAGGCGTTCGACCGTCGACTGCAACAAGTCATCCGCATCAGCGACGTTGCCGGTCAGGCTCAGCGCAAATCGCCTGAGATTCGGCAGGACGTCTACGATGTCCCGGTGTCGATGTGTCAATTTGCGGTCCATGCGCTTGTTGTAACGAGCGAGGGCATGTTCTTATTCCCTGCGGAATAGCCGGCAGGGCCGAGCCGTCGATACCTGGGAGAAGACGTCCGGGCTGAGCAACGCCATGGGAAGAGACTCACACAATTCAGTTTACATAATCGCCATATCCGTGGCGGCGGCGCTGATGCTGGTACCGGGCGGCGGCAATTCGGCGTTCGCGCAGATCGCGTTGCCCGCCGTGCCCGGGAATCTGACCCATTTGCCTCCTCCGGTGCTCGAAAAACCCGTCCGCTCCACCGTCGAGCGCACGGCCGACAAGACCAAGGATACAACGGAGTCGGCGGCGAAGACGGTAGACGCCGCCAAAGCTTCGGTCACAGACACGGCCACCTCGATCGTGCGGGACGCCGGTTCTGCGGCCGGCGGACTGCTGCGCCAATTCATCCCGTCTACCGACCCCGGCGGCGCCGTGATCGAGCAAGACGTCATTGTCGTGCTCGCCGAGCCCGACGACGTCGCAGGGCTGCCGATCCCCGACGATCAGCTCCTCACCCGCCGTGAGCTGCCGGCATTGGGGCTTACGCTCCTCACGCTCCGGCGACCCACCGGCGTGGAGCTGCCGCAAGCCATCGAGAACGTCCGCAGCGCCTTCCCGACCTCGGCCGTCGACTTCAACCACGTCTATCGGTACGAAAGCGAGACTTCGCGGCCCGCCTCCGTGTTGCCGGGCCCGCCGCGGGATGAAGTCGCGACGGGGCTGAGAGTCGGCATGGTGGATTCGGCCGTCGAAGAGGACCATCCGGCTCTCGCCGGGAGCCGGGTCGTCGCCCGGGATTTCGCCACGAACGAGGGTATCCGGCCCCGGACGCATGGCACGGCCGTCGCATCGCTGGTAACGGGCAGCGCTGGCGGCACGGCTACCATTTATTCGGCGTCGGTGTTTTTCCAGGTCCCGAATCACGAACCCGGCGCGACCACCGAAAGCCTCGTGGCCGCGCTCGAGTGGATGGCGGAAGAACGGGTCCCCGTCGTCAACATGAGTCTCGCCGGGCCCGGCAATGCGTTGCTCGAGAAGGCGATCGCCGCCACTCTGGCACGCGGACTGATCGTCGTGGCCGCCGTCGGTAACAACGGTCCGTCGGGCCCACCGCTTTTTCCGGCGGCGTACGACGGTGTCATCGGCGTGACGGCGGTCGACCACGACGACCGCATATTCCGGTATGCAAACCGCGGCGATCAGGTGGACTGCGCGGCGGCAGGCGTCGACTTGCGGGTCGCAGACAGCGAATCGGGCGGCTGGATACTCGCGTCCGGGACTTCGATGGCGTCGCCGCATGTCGCTGTCGTGGTTGCACGAGCCCTCGGGTCCGGCACAATTGAACCCGCCTCTGTCATGTCCTGGCTCGTCGCCAACGCCAGGGATCTCGGCGCAAGGGGATTCGACCCCGTGTTCGGCTACGGCCTGATCACGGACCCTCCCTCCGTCGCCTCGGCAGCGCACTGACCGCAATCAGAACTCCGCCTCCAGGGAGAGTCCGCCGACGTATTTGTCGAGCGCCGCCGGATCGAAGGTCGAATCGTTCTGCACCCTCTCGATCCTCGCATCGAACGAGCAATGCCCGCCGACCGGTACGGAAGCCGTCAGCAGCACTCGCAGCCGCCGGTCGCGGCGCGGCGCGCCGAGGGCTTCGGTGACGTTCAGGTAGTCGCGCCACTCGTATCGGATCTGCGTCTTCAGCAACACCCGGGAGTGCTCGAGGCGATAGCCGTAGGTAACGGCACCCTGGCGTCCCCGGTAGTCCAGCTCCCTGGATGCCGCGTCCTCGTTACCGGCCTGCCAGGCCAGCGCGACGTATCGATCCATACCGTCGAGGAGCAGATACGTGTCGAACCGGTACGCCTTCGCGTGCGCGTCGCGTCCGGGCAGTTCGTCGAACCGCTTCCGGGAGGCGATCAAGGCACCGCGCAGGAATACGCGGTCGCCGATCAGCTTCGAGACGTTCGGCGAGTATTGCGTCACGGTCAGATAGGGTTCGCCGTCGAGCCGGCCGCCGAAACGCTCGGCGGATAGCCCGGCGTCGACGTAATGGCCGGTGACGTCGATGCCTGCGACGGCGTGCTGCAGACCCAGGTCGAATTCGCTGAATTGCCGGTGCCTCGACGCGTCGTAGTCCCAGCCGAGCCGCAAGGTGACGTGTTCACCCGCCTTGAAGGCGGCGGCGATGCCGGCGCCGAAGCTGGCGACACTGTCGGCGGCACCGGCATTTTCGTCGAGCTCGGCGATGCCGACGTTGCTGTCGTAATCGGCCCCCACCGTGGCATTGAAGTCGAACTTGGCGGCCGGTTCCGCGGCGCTGCCGGCGGTCGCGACCAGGAGTGCGGCGATTGCGGTCACCGCGGCCGTGATGCTGTTGCCTTGCATTGCCCGATCCTCCATGAAGAGGAGCCGGCGGCGCTGCCGCCGGCTCGAGTCGCACGCCAGAGAATCACTCCTTACCGGGGAGCGGCAGCGAGTGCGTCACGTCGGTGACGATGTCTTCCTGGATCGTGGAGCGGACGTCATCCTGGACTGCCGCGCTCACATCGGCGGCGACCTCGCCGGAGACGGACGATTCGACGGATTGCTGCACGTCCTCGCCGACCGACTCGCCTGCGTCGAGCGCGGCGGTCGCGGTGCTCTCCGCCTGGTCCTGCAGTTCGGCGCCGGTATCTTCGGCCTTGGCCTGCAGTTCGCCCGCGCTGTCCTGTGCCTGGCTCGGCAGATCGCTGCCGGTGTCGGCCGCGGTCGACGTCCGCACGTCGAAACCGGCTTCCGTGTCCAGGGCTCCCGCGGCGTAGGATGCCGTTCCGAGCAGGACGAGCAGGGTGCCCGCGATGAGACGGGCAGACATTTTCCTGATGCTACAAGTCATGGTCGTTCCTCCTTGTCGTGAACTTGCGCAAGGAAGACGGCCTGGAGCGTCGAGTTATTCCGGCGCCATCGATGATGCGCCGACCTGTCGCGATGAGAACCGGCCTGGATCTTTGTCGAGATTGCGGCCCGGCGGCCGGCGCGGTTGCCGGTGAGCGTCAGAGCCGCCGCAAAGCCTCGATGCGTTCCGGGATCGGCGGATGGCTCATGAACAGGCGCATGAAGCCCTGCTTGCCGCCACCGGCGATGCCGAACGCCTGCAGCGTCTTCGGCAGCTGTGCCGGCGCGCCCTGCTGGAGCCGGCTGAGCGCACGGATCATCGGCTCGCGCCCGTTGAGCCTGGCCGAACCGGCGTCGGCTCGGAATTCGCGCATGCGCGACACCCACATGACGATAATGCTGGCGAGGATACCGAGCACGAGTTGCGCGACGATCACGGCGGCGAAGTAGCCGAGACCGTAGCCCCTGTCGTTGCGGAGCACGACCTTGTCCACGACGTGGCCGACGATGCGTGCCACGAAGATCACGAAGGTGTTGAGCACGCCCTGGATCAGTGTCAGCGTGACCATGTCGCCGTTGGCCACGTGCGACAGCTCGTGACCGAGCACGGCCTCGATCTCGTCCTTCTGCATGCCGCGCAACAGACCCGTGCTGACTGCGACCAGGGCCGCGTTGCGCCGGGCGCCGGTCGCGAAGGCGTTCATGTCCGGGGAATCGTAGACCGCCACCTCCGGCGGTTCGACGCCCGCCTGGCGGGCGAGCCGCTCGACCGTGCTGACCAGCCACGCCTCGGCGTCATTGGCCGGACGCGTGATGACCCGGGCGCCGGTGCTGCGCTTGGCCATCCACTTGGACATCGCCAGCGAGATGAAGGCGCCGCCGAAGCCGAACACGAGCGACAGGATCAGCAAGCCCTCGTAGTTGATGCCGGCGTTGCGCTGCTCGAGCAGGCTGTCCACGCCGAGCAGGCGCAACACGATGCTGAGCACCAGCACCACGGCGAGGTTGGTAGCGACGAAAAGCCCTACGCGCTTGAGCATGCTCGGTTCCCCGGGTCGAATCCGAATTCGGAATTGGCGTTTTCCTCAGACGATTTCAAGGGCCGTTCGTTCCCGCGGAAACTAATTGTCCGGCCGCTCGTCGAGGAAGGCTGCGATCCAGAACAGCGGCGCGTTCCAGTTGATCGCCACCTCGTTCAGGGAATAGGCGCCGATGTCGTCCCGGTAACAGGTCTGCGGGGCACAGCCTGCATAG
>JBAUVS010000025.1:0-1846 GCA_049583345.1 Woeseiaceae bacterium | reverse complement strand
CAAGTGGCTGGCCGCACACATCCCGGGCGCAAAGCTCCGGCTGGAAGCCGATCAGGGTCATCTCTCGCTCGTGACGTCCTATCTGCCGACCATCCTCGAGCAGCTGGCCGGCATGGCCGGCTGACCTGGCAGGCAATTCCCGCGTTTCCGCGGAAACTTATTTTTCAAACTGGTCAATAACCTGCCACGTGGCGGATTTCCTGGAATCTACTTTAGGTGTCACCAACTGGGGTCTTCAACGGGATGATGACCGGCCGCTTTACTGCCGATTCGCGACGCTCGAGGGGTTATATTGATCACTTTGGACAGCGGCGCTGTTGATCTAAAGCAGCCGTCCGGGAAGGCTCCAACGCGGGAGGCTCCAATGGAGCTTTTGACATTGTTGAAAAGACCCAGTGCCTTTCTGCCTTTGGTCATGTCGGCTGGGGCTTTTGCGGTTGTGGCTATCGCAGTTTTGTTGTTTGGCGTCGGTCCACAACAAGATGAGGGTACGGCTGCTCACATCTTTCAACTTCTTATTGGTCTTCAAGTTCCGGTTGCACTGTTTTTTGCGTTCAACTGTTTCTCCAAGTTTCCGAGACAGACTTTAGCTGTGATTTCAATGCAAATTGCCGCAGCACTTCTCGTGCTCGTTCCCGTTGCAATCTTGGGACTCTGAGTATTTCCACAATTCGAACGGCTGCTTTCGGCGGGAGCAGACGGTGAGATCGGAGCCTCATCAGAGTCCCTCGCCGAATGACGGGCATGCGCTCAGGACCAGCCGTTCATCCGGGCTATACTCAAAGGCTGGATATGACCCAAAGGGTCATCATGAGTGAATTCGAATATGTAATGGTTTTGGTGTCGATCGTCGTCGCCCTGGCGATCGCACATTTGCTGACGGCACTGGCCGAAGGCATCCACCGGGTTCGAGGACATGGTGATCCAATCAGGCTGGACGCGGTTTTCCTGCTGTGGCTCAGCTTCGTCCTGGTCTGGTTGGTTTCATTCTGGTGGTGGGAATTCAAGTTCCAGGAAATCGAGGCTGAGTGGTCGTTCGGCCTGTATCTCTTCGTCATCGCCTACGCGATCGTTCTCTTTATGCTCGCGGAAATCCTGGTGCCACATCGCATGCGCGGCGTATCGGATAGCTATGCGCATTTTATGGAAGGACGAAAGTGGTTTTTCGGTACGTTGCTCCTCATGCAGGCCATTGATGTCGTGGACACATTTCTCAAGGGCTACGAATGGGGATCGCGCCCGGCCGTGATTGCCACCTGGCTTGTAACCGTCTCCGTCGCCATAGTCGGCATTATCTCCAGGAGGCGCGCAATTCAGCTCGGAATAGCCGTCGTCACGGTCGCCTCTCAGTTCCTGTACACGACCCAGGAAATCGGCGTGCTGGGTTCCTGGTAGTACGCGTTGTCGCTCCTCGAACTGCGGGTACTCCTGTTGGAGATGAGGGGCGGGAGCAACTTCAAATTGGCTCGCGCGGCTCGTGCCGGTGCGGCCGTACTCCTTTTACTACTCACCACGTGCGCCACAAAACCAACACTGCTGAACAGCGAGCGGATCGAGCAGCGCTTCGGCAGTTACGGCGTCGACGTCCTGGAGCAGTCAAGCAGTCTGCGCCGCAGCAACTTGTACAGCCTGGAGGGAGGCGAGCGCATCTGCCGCACGTATGCCGTCGTGCAATTCCAGGACCTGCCTGCCGATATCGCGGCCACGCAAGCGAAAGTACTGGCCGGGCAGTCCATCGGCGCCTCGTTCAAGGCCGCCGGCTGGGCCGTCGCCAAGCGGACGGTCTATATCGGCGCCGTATTCGTCGACTCGGACGACCACGGGATCCTGCAACTGATGCGGCTGG
>JBAUVS010000024.1:0-1985 GCA_049583345.1 Woeseiaceae bacterium | reverse complement strand
GGGTTCGAGCACGACCCCCCTGATGTCCGCGTCGGGCCGCACACGTCGCACCGCTTCCGTCATCTCCTTGAACGCGCTGCGGACTTCGGCGCCATTACGAATGCCCAGCCTGACGCCGCCGACGTCGACCTTGTGCGTGATGTCCGGCGAGTGGATCTTCATCACCAGCGGAAATCCGACCTCTTCGGCGATTGCGAGCGCCTCGGCGGCGTCGTGCGCCGGCACGCTACGCAGCACAGGCAGCCCGAACGCGGCCAACAGCGCCTTGGACTCGACGACGTCGAGGACATGGCGGCCCGCCGCCAGGGCGGACTCGATGATAAGTTCCGCCCCGGCGCGGTCGCGCTGCACGTCGAGCGTCGTCGGCTCCGGCACCTGCAGCAGCATCTGCTGATTCGCGTGGTAGGCAGCCGTCGCCGCAAATGCCTCGATTGCCGCTTCCGGCGTGTTGTAGGTGGGAATCCCCGCAGCCCGGAACAGGTTCCGGCTCGTGCCGACCGAGGCCTCACCCATCCAGCAGGTCAGCACCGGCTTCTTCGCCTTGGCGGCGATGCCTGCGACCGCCCTGGCGACGTCCAGTGGATCGGTCTGTGCCACGGGCACCAGGATTGCCAGCACGCTGTCTACCCCGGGATCCTCGAGACACAGCCCGAGCGCCTGCGCATAACGACCGGCACTCGCATCGCCGAGCACGTCGACCGGATTCGCACGCGACCACGCAGCAGGGAGTGCCGCGTCCAGCTTCGCTTCGTTGTCCGGCGACAGCGTGGCGAGCGGCAGGCGGCGGTCGGCCAGGTAGTCGGCGGCGATCACGCCCGGCCCGCCGCCGTTGGTGACGATCGCGAGCCGGGGCCCGGCGGTCTTCAGGCCCGTGTGCAGGGTTTCCGCGACGGCAAAGAAATGCGCGTAGTCCTTGACGCGGACGGCACCGGCCCGGCTGAGCGCGGCCTCGAACACGTCGTCGGATCCGACCAGCGCGCCGGTGTGTGACAACGCCGCCTTGCCGCCCTCGCTGTAGCGTCCCGCCTTCATGACGATCACCGGCTTGGCGCGGGATGCGGCTCGCAGCGCGCTCATGAACCGCCGCGCATCGTGGACGCCCTCCACGTAAAGCATGATCGCCAGTGTCTTCGGGTCGAAAACGAGGTAGTCGAGGATCTCGCCGAAGTCGACGTCCGCTGCGATCCCGCTCGAGATCACGCAGGAGAAGCCGACGTTGCGCGGTACCGCCCAGTCGAGCATCGCCGTACACATGGCACCCGATTGCGAGACCAGCGCAATACGGCCCGGCTCGGCCATGACGGGGCTGAACGTCGCGTTGAGTCCGATGTCCGGACGCATGACGCCCAGGCAGTTCGGTCCGATGAAGCGGATGCCGTGCTGCCTCGCGATGGACAACACGGATTGTTCCAGCTCGCGTCCTTCTTCCCCGGCCTCCCGGAATCCCGCCGACAGCACGACCGCCGCCCGGATACCGGCAACGCCGCACTCTTCCAGGACGCCGGGTACCGTCGCGGCGGGGGTGACGATCACGGCCAGGTCCACCGGCTCTCCGACGTCGCCGATCGAGTGGTAGCAGCGTCGATCCTGCACGGTGTCGTGGCGGGGGTTGACCGGATAGACCGGCCCCTTGAAACCGGATTCCGTCAGGTTCGCGAGCAACACGGCACCGAGCGAACCGGCCTGCTCGCTGGCGCCGATCAGCGCGACGGAGGTCGCTTCGAAGAACGGGGCGATGCCCTGTCCCTGGCTGCGCAGACGTTGCATTCATTGCACTCCGGTTTCGGCGACGCGTCCGGCTGACGCGCGGCAACCCCGAAGGATAGCAGACACGCCATGACCGGGCGGCTATCGTTCAGGCCAGGCGCAGCATCTCCCGGGTGCAATATCCCGCGCACTTCGGCGGCTGGCTGAGACGCCTGGCGACCAACGCAGGTCGTTCCGGACTGCCCGGTAAATCTCGACGACGACCGGGTGTCCCGGCC
>JBAUVS010000023.1:0-1671 GCA_049583345.1 Woeseiaceae bacterium | reverse complement strand
CTGTTCGGCCGCTGGGCCTACGGCTTCTGGCAGTGCAAGGAGCGCTACAAGACACAAGAGGAACTGGTCGGGGTCGCTCGCGAGTTTCGACGCCGGCGCATCCCGCTCGACGCCATCGTGCAGGACTGGTTCTACTGGGACCCGTTCAAGTGGGGCTCGCACCGCTTCGACCGGCAGCGCTACCCCGACCCGGCGGCGATGGTCCGCGACCTGCACGCGATGAACGTGAAGCTGATGATCTCGGTGTGGGCCAAGTTCGTGCCCGGCAGCGACAACTACACCGAGATGGACGCGCGCGGCTTCCTGTTCCCGCCGTTCGACGCGGCACACGGCGGTCCCGAGGGGAACACCGAGCGGTACTACGACGCGTTCGACCCCGAGGCGCGGGCGCTCTACTGGCAACAGATCGACGAGCAACTGTTCTCGAAGGGGATCGACGCCTGGTGGCTCGACGCGACCGAGCCCGAGATCGGCGATCTGCATAACGACGCCGTGCGGCAGGTAATGGCCGCAACCCCGCTCGGACCCGGGGCGCGCCAGCTCAACGCCTACTCGCTGATGACGACCGAGGCCGTGTACCGGGGCCAGCGCCAGTCGGACCCCGACAAGCGGGTCTTTATATTGACGCGCTCCGCGTTCGCCGGGCAGCAGCGCAACGCCGCCGCCACCTGGTCGGGGGACGTCCAGGCGACCTGGGACGTGTTTGCGAAACAGGTGGCCGCCGGCATCAACTTCGGGCTGTCGGGTCTGCCCTACTGGACCACGGACATCGGAGGCTTTTTCGTCAACGAGTATCCCCGCGGCGGACAGGACCCGGCCTACCAGGAGCTGTTCACGCGCTGGTACCAGTGGGGCGCCTTCTGCCCGATCTTCCGCGTTCACGGCACCACGGTCCCGCGGGAGATGTGGCGCTTCGGCGAGCCGGGCGACTGGGCCTACGACACCCAGCTCCGATTCGATCGGCTGCGCCACCGCCTGCTGCCCTACATCTACTCCCTCGCGGGACACGTTACCCTCGGCGGCGGCACGATCATGCGCGGCCTGCCGTTCGACTTTCGCGGTGACCCTCGCGTGCGCGACATCGCGGACGAGTACCTGTTCGGCCGGGCGTTCCTGGTGAGCCCCGTGCTGGAGCCGCTGCGCTACGGCGCGCTGCACTCGAGCGAGGTGGGCCACGCCATCCCGGCGGATGCCCTCGAAGCCCCGGACGGCAGCGCCGGGGTTCTGCAGGGAGACTACTTCGGCGACACGACACTCTCCCGTCGCCTGGTCTCTCGCAAAGACGCCGCGATCGACTTCGACTGGTCGCTGGGTGCCCCCCTTCCCGGCGTGCCGGCGGACCAGTTCGGCGTGCGCTGGACCGGCCGGCTGCGGGCACCCGAGACCGGCGAGTACGAGTTGGCGACCGTCGCCGACGACGGGGTCCGCCTGTGGCTCGACGGCAAGCTGCTGATCGACGACTGGAACGCGCACGCACCGGAGTTCCACGCGGGCCGGATTGCCCTGCAAGCCGGCAGGCAGTACGACCTCAGACTCGAATACTACGATGCGATCCTCGGCGCGAGCATCAAGCTGCGCTGGGTTCGGCCGAGCGACCGGCGCAACGCGGACGCGGCTCCGGCGAAGCCGCTGCTGCGCCGGGTATACCTGCCGGCCGGCACGGAGTGGTAC
>JBAUVS010000022.1:0-4717 GCA_049583345.1 Woeseiaceae bacterium | reverse complement strand
CTCTTCCACTCATGTCTCGATCCCGCTTGACGGGAGCTCGCTGCGCTGCGCTTTACTTCGTTCCAGAGACACCCCGCCCGCCGCCGCCACCAGGCTTTGGTGGTCCGTACCCCCATATCCCGAAGAGGCGCTGCGCGCCGGCAAGTGTTTGACGGGAGTAAAGCGCAGCGAAGCGAGCCATCCCGGCAAATACTTGCCGGTGCGCGGCGCCGTGTAGCTACCCCCCGAAGTTGACCTTGGCTTCGAGGTTCGAGCGTGAGTCGGCGTGCGCCATCGCCTCTTCGAGGGTGATCGTGCCCGCCTTGTAGAGGTCGAGGAGCGCCTCGTCGAAGTTCTGCATGCCCTGCTCGCCGCTGTCCTTGTGCGCTTCCTTCACGGCGGAAATGTCGCCCTTCAGGATCAGGTCCTTGATGTGCGGCGTGTTGAGCATGAGTTCGACGGCCGCGACGAGCTTGCCGGAGCGGGAGCGGACCAGGCGCTGCGACAGTATGGCGCGCAGGTAGTGGGCCAGGTCCATGAAAACCTGGTTGTGTTGCTCCTGCGGGAACAGGTTGATGATGCGATCCAGCGTCTCCGAGGCGTTATTCGCGTGGATCGTGCCGACGACGAGATGACCGGTGCCGGCCATGTCGAGCGCGGCCTGCATCGACTCGCGATCGCGGATCTCGCCGATCTGGATGACGTCGGGCGCGGCGCGCATCGCGCTCTTCAGCGCGCGCTGGTAGGACTTTGTATCGAGCCCGACCTCGCGCTGATTGACGATGGACATCTTGTTCGGATGCAGGAACTCGATCGGATCCTCGATGGTGATGATGTGCGACGAAGTTTTCTCGTTCCGATGGTTGATCATTGCCGCGAGGGTCGTGGATTTGCCGCAGCCGGTCGCGCCGACCATCAGGATCAGGCCGCGGCGCAGCATGATCAGATCCTTGAGCTGGTCCGGCATGCCGAGATCTTCGAGGGTCGGCAGCTCGGAGGTGATATAGCGCAGGACCATGGCGACGTTGCTGCGCTGATGGAAGACATTGACGCGGAACCGTCCGAGCCCGGCCTCGGAGATGGCGAAGTCGATCTCGAGTTCACGCGAGAATTCCTCGAGCTGCGCCTCGTCCATGAGTTCGAGTGCCGCCTGCTTGACCATTTTCGGCGTCATCTCCAGCTTGTTGACGGGCATGATCTTGCCGTCGATCTTGATCTTGGCCGGCGAGAACGGCGCGAAGAAGAGGTCCGAGGCCTTCTTCTCCACCATCAGTTTAAACAGCGGCTTGACGTTCATCTATGCATTCGTCCGTGACTGTCAGAAAGTCTGCGCAGTGTCCTCTTCCATGATCTTGAGGCTCTCGGACTGCTGGTCCGCGATCGACGAGTCGCGTTTGCTCTCGAGCTTGACGCGCAAACGAAGTTCGTTCTTGGAGTCGGCGTTCCGCATCGCCTCTTCGTAGGAGATGATGGCCTGCTCGTACAGATCGAACAGCGCCTGGTCGAAAGTCTGCATGCCGAGGCGCGTCGACTTCGCCATGATCTCCTTGATCTGGCCGACTTCGCCTTTGAATATCAGGTCCTGGATCAGCGGCGTGTTGAGCATGATCTCCATCGCGGCGATGCGGCCGACCCCGCCTTCGCGCGGGATCAGGCGCTGCGAGATGAATGCCTTCGTGTTCAGCGACAGATCCATCAGCAGTTGCTGACGGCGCTCCTCGGGGAAGAAGTTGATGATGCGGTCCAGCGCCTGGTTCGCACTATTGGCGTGCAGCGTCGCGAGGCACAGGTGACCGGTCTCGGCGAACTGGATACCGTATTCCATCGTCGCCTTGTCGCGGATCTCGCCGATCAGGATTACGTCCGGCGCCTGCCGCAGTGTGTTCTTCAGGGCGGCGTGCCAGGTCTCCGTGTCGACGCCGACCTCACGCTGCGTGATCACGCAGCCCTTGTGCGGATGCACGTATTCGACCGGGTCCTCGATCGAGACGATGTGGCCGCGCGAATTCTCGTTGCGGTGGCCGATCATGGCGGCCAGCGTCGTGGACTTGCCGGACCCGGTACCGCCGACGACGATGACCAGGCCACGCTTGTTCATTACGACATCTTTGAGGATGGGCGGCAACTCGAGATCCTCGAGCGTCGGGATTTCGGTCGTGATCGTACGCAACACCGCACCGACATAGCCCTGCTGGATGAACGCGCTGACGCGGAACCGGCCGATGCCCTGCGGCGCGATCGCGAAGTTGCACTCCTTGGTCGCGTCGAATTCCTTGATCTGCTTGTCGTTCATGATCGACCGCACCATCATCGCCGACTGGTCCGGCGTCAGCGGCGTATCCGTCGCCTTGTGGATCGTGCCGTCGACCTTGATCGCCGGCGGGAAACCCGTCGTGATGAACAGGTCGGAACCGTCACGCTCGACCATCTTCCGGAGCAGGTTCTGTGTCAGTCGTACCGCTTGTTCGCGTTCCATGTTCCCTCTTCTCCAGTCTTGCCGCCTGTCGCGCTATCGACGGCTCTTCTAGAAGTGTTCCTTTTGCACGGCACGGAAGCGTGCCTCTTCCTTGTTGATCAGGCCCTTCGAAAGCAACTCGGCGAGATTCTGGTCGAGCGTCTGCATGCCGGAGGAATGTCCGGTCTGGATCGCCGAATACATCTGCGCGATCTTGCCCTCGCGGATCAGGTTGCGGATCGCGGGTGTCCCGATCATGATCTCGTGCGCGGCGATACGGCCGCCGCCGATTCGTTTCAGCAGTGTCTGCGAGACGACGGCACGCAGCGATTCGGACAACATCGCACGCACCATCTCCTTCTCCGCTGCCGGGAACACGTCCACGATGCGGTCGATCGTCTTCGCAGCCGAACTCGTATGCAGCGTTCCGAACACGAGGTGACCGGTCTCGGCCGCCGTCAGCGCCAGCCGGATCGTCTCGAGGTCACGCAGCTCGCCGACGAGGATGACGTCGGGATCCTCGCGCAGTGCCGACCGCAAGGCTTCGTTGAATCCCAGCGTGTCGCGATGCACTTCGCGCTGGTTGATCAGCGACTTCTTTGACTCGTGGACGAATTCGATCGGGTCCTCGATCGTCAGTATGTGATCCGGCTTGTTCTCGTTGATGTAATCGACCATCGCCGCGAGCGTCGTCGATTTGCCGGAACCGGTTGGCCCGGTAACCAGTACGATGCCGCGCGGGTGCATCGAGACATCCTTGAAGATGCCTGGCGCCCCCAGGTCGTCGAGCGTCAGGATCTCCGACGGGATGATGCGGAACACCGCGGCCGAGCCGCGATTCTGGTTGTAGGCGTTGACGCGGAAGCGCGCGAGCTTCGGGATCTCGAACGAGAAGTCCGTCTCGAGGAATTCTTCGTAGTCCTTGCGCTGCTTGTCGTTCATGATGTCGTACACCATGCTGTTGACGTCCTTGTGCGTCAGCGCCGGCATGTTGATACGCTTGATATCGCCGTCGACGCGGATCATCGGCGGCACACCGCCGGACAGGTGCAGATCGGATGCGTTGTTCTTTACCGTGAACGACAACAACTGGGCAACGTCGACGGCCATACCTCTCCCTCGTGGACTTTGGACCCGGACTTACCATAACCCGGACGGATTCGACGCCTAGTATAGCGAAGCGCGGGGACTAAAACGTGATTGGAGTCACGGAAAACTTGCGGAAAATCCGCGCTTTGCTGACACAAGCTGCGCTGGAAGCGGGCCGCGAGCCGCAGGCAGTCAGCTTACTCGCGGTCAGCAAAAAGCAGCCGGCCGCAAGGGTCATGGAAGCGGCCGCGGCCGGACAACGCGAATTCGGCGAGAATCAGGCCGGCGAGGGCGTCGACAAGATCCGGGCCGTGGCCGACGACACGCTGATCTGGCACTTCATCGGACACCTGCAGAGCAACAAGAGCCGCGCCGTCGCGGAACACTTCGACTGGGTCCATTCGGTCGACCGGCTCAAGATCGCCCGGCGCCTGAGCGAGCAGCGCCCCGCGGAGCTCGGCGACCTCAACATATGCCTGCAGGTCAACGTGGACGAAGAGGCCAGCAAGGCGGGCATCGCGGCCGACGAGGTGGCCGAACTGGCCCGCGCCGTCGCGTCCCTGCCGCGCCTGCGCCTGCGCGGGCTGATGTGCCTGCCCAGGATCCGGGAGGGTCTCGATGCGCAGCGCGTACCGTTCGCCCGCCTGCGCGAACTCGCCGAGTCCTTGCGCGGGCAAGGCATCGAGATGGACACGCTGTCGATGGGCATGAGCGCCGACTTTCGTGCCGCGATCGCCGAAGGCGCTACAATCGTGCGCATCGGCACGGCCGTGTTCGGCCCAAGGCCGGGAGAGCGGGAACAGTGAAAGTGGGCTTCATCGGGGGCGGAAACATGGCGCGAGCGATCGCCGGCGGCTTGCTTGCCGCAGGCTTCGAGGCGCGGGACCTGCTGCTATCGGAACCGCTCGCCCACCGGCGCAAGACCCTTGCCGAGCAACTCCCCGGAGTCCATATCGCCGATGACAACGGCAGCGTGGTCACGGCGGCAGACGCTGTGGTGCTCGCCGTCAAGCCGCAGGTCCTGCGCGCGGTTTGCGGGGAGCTTGCCGCGGCCGTGCAGGCAGCTCGCCCGCTGATCGTCTCGATCGCCGCCGGCGTGCGCAGCAGCGACATCGACGCGTGGCTCGGCGGCGGTCTCGCGGTGGTGCGAGTCATGCCGAACCAGCCGGCCCTGCTCGGCCTCGGCGTATCCGG
>JBAUVS010000021.1:0-28085 GCA_049583345.1 Woeseiaceae bacterium | reverse complement strand
AAGAAGCACAAGCTGCCCGTCAAACAGGTGATCGCGCCCGCCGACGGCTCGGCGATCGACATCGATGCGGGCGCGTTTACCGAAAAAGGCGTGCTGGTGAACTCCGGCGACTACGACGGCCTCGACTACGAGGCGGCGTTCGATGCCATCGCCGATCACTTCGAGGCGACGGGCAGGGGCAGGCGCAAGGTCAATTATCGCCTGCGCGACTGGGGTGTCTCGCGGCAGCGGTACTGGGGCGCGCCGATCCCGATCATCTATTGCGATGCATGCGGCGCCGTTCCCGTACCGGAAGAAGACCTGCCGGTCGTCCTGCCGGAGGCCGTCGAATTCACCGGTCACGGCTCGCCGCTCAAGGACATACCGGAGTTCATCGACGTCGACTGTCCGCGCTGCGGCGAGGCCGCGCATCGCGAGACCGATACCTTCGATACGTTCGTCGAGTCGTCCTGGTATTTTGCGCGCTACGCGTGCCCCGACAATGACCGGTCGATGCTCGATCGGCGCACGGCGTACTGGATGCCGGTCGACCAGTACACGGGCGGCATCGAGCACGCGATTCTGCATCTCCTGTATGCGCGATTCTTCCAGCGCGTCATGCGCGACGAGGGTCTTACGGATATCTCCGAGCCGTTCACCAACCTGCTGACGCAGGGCATGGTGCTCAAGGACGGCGCGAAGATGTCCAAGAACAAGGGCAACGTGGTCGACCCGCAGGAACTGATCGGCGAGTACGGCGCGGACACGGTGCGGCTGTTCATGATGTTTGCGGCACCCCCCGAGCAGGCGCTCGAGTGGTCCGACGAGGGCGTGCAGGGCTGTTTCCGATTCCTGAAGCGGTTCTGGAACGCGGTGGCGACGCATGCCGCGGACGGACCTGCCGGCCCGGTCGAGCCCGCGAAGCTCGGCGCCGCGCAGAAGGACCTGCGCCGCAAGACCCATCGGACGATCCTCAAGATCGGCGACGACATCGGCCGCCGCTACACGTTCAACACGGCCGTCGCCGCGGCGATGGAACTGCTGAATGCGGTCAATCGTTTAGACGACCGTTCGGCTGCGGGGCGTGCGGTCGTCCGTGAAGCACTCGAGGCGGTCGTGCTGATGCTGGCGCCGATGGTGCCGCACATATGCCACGAGCTCTGGTCGATGCTCGGACACGAGACGGCGCCGATCGACGAGCGCTGGCCGGCCGCCGATGCGGCCGCGCTCGAAGCCGATCTTGTCGAGATCGTCGTACAGGTGAACGGCAAGCTGCGCGGCCGAATCGAAGTGTCCGCGGATGCGGACGACGACGCGATCGGAGCGCTGGCATTGTCGGATCCGAACGTGCAGCGATTCGTGGCAGACAAGACCATCCGCAAGACGATCGTCGTGCCTGGCCGCCTGGTCAACATCGTTGTCTAGCAGGCCGCTATTGTTGATTGGCGCTGCCCTGCTGGCGGGTTGCGGTTTCCACCTGCGCGGCGCGCTGACGATGCCGGAGGCGATGCAACGAACCTACGTCGATGCCGTCGACAACTACAGCCTGTTCCATCGGGAGTTGCGTCTGAGGCTCCAGGAGGCCGGCGTGCAGCTCGTGGATACGCCGGGAGAAGCGACGGCCATACTCTCGATCACTTCCGACGACACGGGCCAGCGGGTGCTGTCGGTGTCGGCACGCAACGTGCCGACGGAATACGAGGTCTACTACACTGTCCGTTATTCGCTGGCGGCCGGCGAGAAGACGCTGCTCGATTCGCAGGACGTCACCGAGACCCGCGACTACACTTACGACGAGACGCTCGTGCTGGGCAAAGCTCACGAGGAAGCGGTGCTGCGGGAAGCGATCGCCAAGGACCTGGTGCGCATCGTCCTGAAGCAGGTCTCATCGCTGTAAACTGCTGGACGGCGCCGGCGCAAGCGTGTTGACCGTCGGCAAGCTCGGCGCTGCGCGCCTGCAGACACTCCTCGTTCGCTATGGCCTGCGTCTTGTGCTGCAAGCGCAGGGTACGTCGATCACAGCCAGTTACTGGGGCGATCCGGAGGCCGGCATCGCCGGCCGCGAGATATATGCACGCGGGGATACGCCCGTGCATTCGGTGCTCCACGAAGCCGCACACGTCATCTGCATGCCCGGGGAGCGGCGCGACGATCTGTTTCGCGATGCCGGGGGCAGCGACCTCGAGGAGGCGGCCGTGTGCTATCTGCAGATCGTCCTCGCCGATCACGTCGAGGGCGTCGGCAGGGATCGGCTGTTGCGCGACATGGATGCGTGGGGCTACAGCTTCCGGCTGGGCTCGGCCCGGGAGTGGTTCGAACGGGACGCCGAAGATGCCCGCAACTGGTTGATAGAAAACAAATTACTGGAAAACGACGCTATCCCCACCTTCCAGCTTCGGTCCTGACCTATTGTATAGTCAGGCATGGTCTGGCCTCGCTATGTCCTCTATTTCGTCGGCATCCTGCTCGTGTTCTGGGTGCTGACCCGGCTCGAGATCGAGTATCCGGGCAGTCTCCAGTTATACGTGCCGCTCGGCGAACCCGAACTGCCCGGTACCAGCGAATTCTCGCCGGTGGAGATCGTGCAACCGCTGATCCTTGCCGTGTGCGGCGCACTGATGGGGTGGGTGGCCTGGTACTGTCCGACGCAGCGACCGATCGCGGTCCCGTTCGGTGGCGTGGCACTCGTGTTCCTGATCAGGGAATGCGGATACTTCATCGATCGCTACCTGATCGGGAACCTGTGGCCGATCCTGATCGCGATCACGCTGGCATTCATGATCGCCTACACCTTCCGCGCCGCACGACGGCTGAGGATCGCGCTCGCGAGGATCTGGCCGTCGCCCGCTCTCGCGCTGGCCTTCGCCGGCGCCGTTGTACTGGTCGCGTTCGTGCGGCTTGTCGGCTCGGGGCCGCTGTGGATGGCGATCCTGGGTGACGACTATCGTCCGATCGTCGATACCGCCGTCGAGGAGTTCGTCGAACTGCTCGGATATCTGCTCTGGCTCGTCGCTGCCATCGAGTACGCGTACCAGGCGCGCGCGATCTCCTACCGCGAACCTCAGCCCGCGGCGCGGCGGCGGAGACAGAAGCGCCGCCACGATCGCGAAGGCAGATTCTAGATCTGACAGGAGAGCGCTCAGTGGACGGATTCACGAACATGCTCCTGTACACGACCTTCGCGGGTGCGTGCATCCTGTTCGGCGGTCTCGTGGCGCGCAGCGAGCGCATCCGTCCGCGCTGGCTCGAGGACGAGCTGCGCCACAGCGTCATCGCGTTCGGCGGTGGTGTGCTGATCTCCGCCGTGGCGCTCGTGCTGGTCCCCGAGGGAACGAGGCTCGTGCCGTCGATGTGGGCGGCGCCGCTGTTGCTGGTCGCCGGCGGACTCGCGTTCTTCGGAATCGAGCGCTACCTGGGTCTGCGGCGTCGCGGCAAGCCGCAGTTCATGGCGATGCTGCTGGACTACCTGCCGGAGTCGCTGGCCCTGGGCGGGATGTTCGCCGTGGGATCGGTATCGGCGCCCCTGCTGGCGCTGCTGACCGGCCTGCAGAACCTGCCGGAGGCCTTCAACGCGTATCGTGAGCTCGACGCGCTGCCGAAGGCGAACTCGCGACGCATCCTCTGGCAGATGTGCGCGACGATCCCGCTCGGACCCGCAGCCGGCGCGCTGGGCTGGATACACGCGGCCGAACACGCCTGGGCACTGGGCGCGGTCATGCTGTTCTCGTCCGGCGGGATACTCTACCTGCTGTTCCAGGACGTGGCGCCGCAATCGCACCTGAATCGGCACTGGGGACCTGCGCTGGGGTCCGTGCTGGGCTTCGCCGTGAGTGTGCTGGCGCAACAGATCGTCACACCAGCGTAGTGAGGTTCTAGAGTACCGTCGGATTCGGCGCGTCCCCGTAGACCTCCTGCGGGTCGAAGACTTTCTCGGTATCGGTCCACTCGAGGTCGATGTGGCCGTCTTTCTGCAGCCGTTCGAATTCCGCGCCGACGGGCACGCGACGATAGAAACAGCTGCGAAAGCCAACGTGGCAACTGGCGCCGCCGGCGACGTCGACGCGCAACCAGATGCAGTCCTGGTCGTCGTCGATCAGCAATTCACGCACGCTCTGCACGAATCCGCTCGTGGCACCCTTGTGCCACAGCGCCTGACGGCTGCGGCTGTAGTAATGCGCCATGCCGGTCCTGATCGTCAGGCCCAGCGCCTCGCTGTTCATGTAGCCCTGCATCAGCAGCTCGCCCGTATCCGCGTCGGTCGTTACGACGGGAATCAGTCCGTGGTCGTCGAACCGGGGCGCGAGGTCTGCGCTCTCTTCGACCTGCTCGACCGACGTGCGGGATCGGAATTTGACCGGCGCGCCAGGCATCGTGTGTCCTCCGGTTTCTCTGGAAGGGCCGGCAGGATACCAGAAGCCGTATCGCAATACCCCGGGGGCGGGTGCCGGGCGTAGCGAGCGATGCCAATATTGCTATCATTCCCTGTTTGCGCGGCGAACAGAATCCATGACGATCCATCTGCACGACACCCGGCAAGGCAGGAAAATCGCCTTCGTACCCATGAAGGACGACGAGGTGACGATGTACCTGTGCGGGCCGACGGTCTACAACTATGCTCACATCGGCAATGCGCGTCCGGCCGTCGTCTTCGACCTGCTCGCGCGGGTCCTGCGCCGCCGTTACAAGCTGACCTTCGCGCGCAACATCACGGACGTGGACGACAAGATCAATGCCGCCGCCGTGCAGACGGGCAAGCCGATCGGCGAGATCACCGCGCGCTTCATCGAAGCCTACAACGAGGACATGGCGGCGCTCGGGGTGCAGCCGCCCGATATCGAGCCGCGCGCAACCCGGCACATCGCTCAGATGATCGAGATGATCCGGACGCTCATCGACAAGGGTTTTGCCTACGAGGCCGAAGGCCATGTGCTGTTCGATGTCGAGCGCTACGCGGACTACGGACGCCTCTCGAAACGCAATCTGCGCGAGATGATCGCCGGCTCACGCATCGAAGTCGCGCCCTACAAGCGGTCGTCGCACGACTTCGTGCTCTGGAAACCCTCGACGCCCGAGTTGCCGGGCTGGGAATCGCCGTGGGGGGTCGGCCGTCCGGGCTGGCACATCGAGTGCTCCGCGATGGCGGCAGCGCATCTCGGCGACACGATCGACATCCACGGCGGCGGCCAGGACCTGGTCTTCCCGCATCACGAGAACGAGCTCGCGCAGAGCCGTTGCGCCCACGACGGCGCGGACTTTGCGCGCTACTGGGTACACAACGGCTTCCTGTCGATGGACCACGAGAAGATGTCGAAGTCGCTCGGCAACGTCGTGCTCGTACGCGAATTGCTCGAGTCCGTCCCCGGCGAGGTGATCCGCCTGGCATTGCTCGGTGCACACTACCGGCAGCCGCTGGACTGGTCGGAGGAGACCATGGATTCGGCGCGGCGCATGCTGGACCGGCTCTATGGCGCCGTGCGGGGTATCGAGATCGATGCGGCCGCGCGGGCCGCGGCCGAGCCGCCGGACGCACTGGTGGCGGCGCTCGAGGACGACCTGAACACGCCGAAGGCGATGAAGGAATTCTTCGCACTGGCCAGGGCCCTCAACAAGGCGACGGATGCGGACGACCGCGCGGCGCTCGCCGCGCAGATGTATGCCTGCGGCGACCTCATGGGATTGCTGCAGACGGATCCCGAAAACTGGTTCGCCGGCGAGGGCAGCGGCGACCTGTCCGTGGACGAGATCGACGCCATGCTTGCCAGGCGCACGGCCGCCCGGGAGGCTCGTGATTACGCTGCCGCGGACGCGATCCGCGACGAACTCGGGGCGGCCGGCATCGGTATCGAGGATGGGCCCGACGGGACGACCTGGAGGCGGCTTGAGTAACGAAGTCGCGGCCGCGCAGGACGAGGTGATCGAGGAATTCCGCTTCTTCGACGACTGGGTCGACCGCTACCAGTACCTGATCGATCTCGGCAGGCGATTGCCCGAATTCCCCGAGCGCGACCGGATCGACGCCAACAAGATCAAGGGCTGTCAGTCGCAGGTCTGGTTCGTTGCCAGTGCACGCGAGGGCAGGCTCGAATTCCGTGCCGTCTCGGACGCGGCGATCGTCTCCGGCCTGATCGCGCTGTTACTGCGAATCTACAGCGGCCGCCGACCACAGGACATACTGGATACGCCGCCGACGTTCGTCACCGCGCTCGATTTCGGGCAGCACCTGAGTCCTACGCGGAGCAACGGGCTTGCGTCGATGCTCGAAGCCATACGGGGGTTTGCGAGAGACGCCCTCGAGGCAACGGGATGAGCACTGCCGCCGAGCGAATCCTGGCCTGGCCGCTCATCGGTCTGGTCTGGGTGTACCGGTACACGCTGTCACCCTGGCTCGGCGCGAACTGCCGCTTCGAGCCGACCTGCTCGGTGTATGCGATCGAGGCGCTGCGCCGGCACGGCGCGTTTCGCGGCACGGCGCTGGCGGCGAAGCGAATCGCGCGCTGTCATCCGTGGGGCGGCTCGGGCTATGACCCGGTGCCGGGCCATCGCAAGGACGGCGATGAAGGTAACTGATCTCTTGCGGGAGCTCGGCTATCCGGCCCGGGACCCGGCCGTACTGATGGCCATGCTCCTGTTCTTCGTGTTGCTCGAGTTCGCGGCCTTCGGTGGCCTGTTCGGCCTGTTCCTCGGGTTCCTGGTCGCCCCGGCGCTGTTCCGCTACCTGACGCTCCTGCTCGAGGCGCGCACCCAGGGGCGCGCGGCCGAACCGCCGGGTATCGAGCTGTTCCAGTGGCTGGGCAGCGGCTGGAGCATGTTCCCGCTGGTGCCGCTGGCCGCAGTCGTCGGCCTGCACCTTTACCTGCACGGTCGTTTCGGCCTCGCGGCCGCACTGGCCGTCGATGCGGCGTCCGCCGTTATCCTGCCGGCGTCGCTCGGCGTGCTCGCGATCACTCATTCGCCGCCCGAGAGCCTGCGACCCGGGACGATCGTCAGGATCATCGGGCGTTGCGGCGCAGCCTACTGGATCGCACCGGCCTGTCTCGCTGCAATCGCCGTCGCCTGGGTCTGGCTCGCGGCGTCGTCGCTGCCCGGCGCAGTACTGCATCTCGTCCTTTTCTATGCCGTATTCGCGTTCCATGCATTGCTCGGCGGCATCCTTCGGCCGTATGACCTGTACGACGAGATCGATGTACCGGCAGCCGTCGAGCGGGACGCAGTGGAGTGGGCTGCCGATGTCGATCGCCAGCGCACCCGGGTACTGAATCACGCGTACGGTTTCGCGAGCCGGGACAACCGGGGCGGCGGCCTGGCACACATCCATGCCTGGCTCGAGCGCGACCCGGACCCGGTGCGCGGCTGGCAGTGGTTCTTCGAGCAGATGCTGAAATGGGAGAACAAGGACCCGGCCCTCGTATTCGCGCAGCAATACCTGAGCCAGTTGCTGCAGGCGCAGATGGAAGTCGAGGCCGTGAAGCTGATGATGCGCTGCCGGCTCGTCAACCCGGCATTCTCGCCCCTGCCCGCCGATCGCGAACTCACACGACAGGCCGCACTCAACTGCCGCAACGAAGACCTGGCACGTTCGTTGTCGGATTGAGGGTCGCGCTGCAAGCAGCATTCCGACAACGCGCCGGCCGCGATGCCGGCGCATTTTGATCCAATCGTGGTTGCCGTTATGCTGCTGTTGATGCGCCCCGGCCATGTCGGCGCCGCGCGCAGGGCGCGGCAGGATATGGGATAAAATTTTGGGCTTAAAGCACTTGTAAAACAATGAGTTACGCTGGAAAATCCGCGGAGACACGATGGACAAACGCCTGTTGACGATCCTGCGCTGCCCGCTGACGCACAAGGGGCTCGCGCCCGTCGGCTCGGCGCTGCTGAGTTCGGTGAATTCGGCGATCGCGGCCGGGAAACTCGTCACGGCCGATGGCCGCAAGGTCAGCGAGCCGCTCACCGACGCACTGGTCACGGATGATGGTAAGGTTCTGTATCCGGTCGCGAACGGGATACCCGTATTGCTGGAAGGCGAATCGATCAACGTGGAGCAGCTCGGTTGAGGATCAAAGCCGGGCAGCTCGCAGCCGCACTGAAGAACGATCTGGCTCCCTGCTATCTGGTCAGCGGCGATGAGCACCTGCTCGTCGCCGAGGCCACCGACGCGATCCGCCGCGCGGCACGCGACCGCGATTTCACGGAGCGTGACCTGTATATCGCGACCAGTGGATTTGACTGGGAGCAACTGCGGACGTCCGGCTCGAACCTGTCGCTGTTTGCCGAGAAGCGCATCGTCGAATTGCGCCTGCCCACGGGCAAGCCGGGCGTTACCGGTGCGCGTGTCATCGCGGATCTCGCGGAGAATGCCGGTAGCGACCTGTTGCTGATCGTGAGTGCGCCGAAGCTGGAAGGCGGCGGCCGGACCGCGAGCTGGGTCAAGGCGATCGAGTCGCGCGGCGCACACATCGCCGTGTGGCCCGTGGAGGCGCGGGAGTTGCCCGGCTGGATCGCGAATCGCATGCGACACGCGGGGTTGGAACCGGACCGCGCGGCCGTGGCGCTCGTCGCCGACCGGGTGGAGGGTAATCTGCTGGCCGCCGGCCAGGAGATCGAGAAACTCAGGCTGCTGCTCGGCGAAGGCCGTGTGACGGCGGACGACGTGGCGGCCGCGGTGGCCGACAGCAGTCGATTCGACATCTTCAAACTGACGGATGCCGCACTGAGCGGAGACGCCGCGCGCACGCTGCGGATATTGTCGGGTCTCAGGGCGGAAGGCAGCGAGCCCGTCATGGTGGTGTGGGCCGTGGCGCGGGAGCTGCGAACGCTGGCGGGATTGGCCGACACCGTCGCCGATGGCACGCAACTCGGTGCCGCGATGCAAAAGATGCGGATCTGGCGCAACCGCCAGGATCAGATTCGTCGCTGCATCGGTCGTCACCAGCGGCAGGATTTCCGCCGCCTGCTTCGGGCCGCGGGGTTTGCGGATCAGGCGGCGAAGGGCCAGAACGGCGCGGATCCCTGGCAGGTATTGACGGAAATCGTCCTTTCTCTCGCGTCGCCATCGAGGTCTGCCGCGTGAGCGACGGTGCGGGAGGGGCCGAGTGCTGAGCCCGGTCGGAATTTTCGGCGGCACCTTCGATCCAATACATTACGGCCATCTGCGCACCGCGTTCGAGATGCTGCAGGCATTGCGCTTCGGAGAGATCCGGTTCGTGCCCAGCCGCGACCCGCCCCATCGGGGCATTACGTATGCCGACGCGGCGACGCGTTTCGAGATGGTCCGCCGCGCGATCCAGGGTCTGCCCGGTTTCACCATCGACGATCGGGAGCTGCAGCGCGACGGGCCGTCCTACACCGTGGATACGCTCGAATCGCTGCGGTCCGACGCCGGCGACACGCCGCTCGGCCTGATTGTGGGCATGGATGCGTTTCTCGGCCTGACGGACTGGTATCGCTGGGACGAGATCCTCGGCCTGGCACACATCGTCGTCGCCCATCGTCCGGGCTGGCGAGCGCCGGACATGGGTCCGCTCGGTGAGTTGCTCTCGGCGCGGGGCACGCACCGCGTCGAGGACCTGCACGAACGCAGCCATGGCCGCCTGCATATCCATGCGGTGACGCAGCTCGAGATCTCGTCGACGGAGATCCGCGAGCTGGTCGCCGCGGGGCGCGATCCCCGTTTCCTGATGCCGGATGTCGTCCGCGACTTCATCATGGAGAGCGGCTGTTACACCAATCCCGATTCGAAACACTAAAGGAGCCACAACCCGATGCACGAAGAGAACCGCGCATGAACAGCGACGAGCTGAGCAGAGTAATCGAAACGGCGCTGGACGATATGAAAGCGAAGGATGTCGTACGGCTCGATGTCAGGGACATGACCACGGTGACGGACTACATGATCATCGCGAGCGGGACGTCGAAGCGGCACGTGCAGGCGATCGCCGAGAACGTCGCCGGGAAGGTGAAACAGGCCGGCCAGTCCGCCCTCGGCATCGAGGGCGAGGAGGGCGGCGAATGGATACTGCTCGACCTGCAGGACGCGCTGGTGCACGTGATGCTGCCCAGGGTGCGCGAGTTCTACAATCTGGAGAAGCTGTGGTCGCTGCGGCCGGCCGGCGGACGCGTGGCCACCGACCGGTGAGCGATGCACGTCCGCCTGATCGCCGTCGGTGACCGCCAGCCTGCCTGGGTCGATGAGGCATTTTCGATGTACTCGGCGAGGTTTCCCCGCGAGTGGCGGTTCCGCGTCGACGCCATCGGTACCGCAAGGCGCGGCAGGAGCGACAAGCCGGACGCGGCCCGCGACGACGAGGGCCGGCGGATCCTGGCGCGCGTCGAGGCGGCGGAGCGTGTCGTGCTGCTCGACGAACAGGGTAATCGCCCCACGAGCCGACAATTCGCCGGTCGGCTCGCGGATTGGCAGACGGACGGCCGCGACCTCTGCTTCGTCATCGGCGGCCCGGACGGCGTCCCCGCCGCCTGTCGCGAACGCGCGGATTTCGTCTGGTCGCTGTCGACCCTGACCCTGCCGCACGGCCTCGCGCGCGTGCTGTTCGCCGAGCAGCTGTATCGGGCGTGGACGCTGCTCACCGGCCACCCCTACCATCGCGACTAGGAGCCTGTCCGATATGTCGCCACCCATGCTCCATCTCGCATCGGAGTCGCCGCGTCGGCGGGAGATCCTCGAGGCGCTCGGGGTAAGATTCTCTTTTGCCGGCGTGCGCATCGACGAGCGGCCGGTGCCCGGGGAGGGTCCCGAAGAGATGGTGCTGCGACTGGCGAAGGAGAAGGCAGCCACGGCCGGCAAGGGTTCCGCGCGCCCGGTGCTGGGCGCGGATACCGCCGTCATACTCGGCGAGCAGGTGTTCGGCAAACCGCGGGATCGCGACGACGGCCTCGACATGCTCGGACGCTTGTCGGGGCACACGCATCGCGTGGTCACCGGTGTGGCGCTGCTCAGCGAGGCGGGCATGACGACCGCGTTGTCGTCGACGGCTGTACGGTTCCGTGCCATCCGGCGCAACGAAGCGGTCGCGTACTGGGACAGTGGCGAGCCGCGGGACAAGGCCGGGGCCTACGCCATCCAGGGTGCGGGCGGCGTGTTCGTCGAGGAGATCCACGGCAGCTACTCCGGCGTGGTCGGACTGCCGGTGTTCGAGACCGCACGGCTCCTCGAGGCGGCGGGGATATCCATCCTCGGGACCCGATGACGGCATCGCAGATGCCGGGGCGTGAGCCATGACGGATGAATCGACGAGAATAGAGATCCTGATCAACGTCACGCCGAGTGAAGTGCGGGCGGCCGTGCTGGAGAACGCCATCCTGCAGGAGGTCCACATCGAGCGGGCCGAACGCCGCGGCATCATCGGCAACATCTACAAGGGCAGCGTGTCGCGGGTATTGCCGGGCATGCAGGCGGCGTTCGTCGATATCGGATTGAGCCGCACCGCGTTCCTGCATGCCTCGGATATTGTCAGGGGCAAAAGCGGCGATACCGAGAGCGATCTGCCCGCCATCCGCGACCTGGTGCGTGAGGGCGACGAGCTCCTCGTACAGGTCGTCAAGGACCCGCTGGGTAACAAGGGAGCCCGGCTGACGACGTTCATCACGCTGCCGGCACGGCATCTCGTCCTGCTGCCGAAAGGAGACAGCGTCGGGGTCTCGGCACGGATCGAAGACGAAGAGGAACGCGTCCGCTTGCGCACCCTCGCGGAAGAGCTGTTGACGGGGCAGGAGCTGGAATGCGGCGCGATCGTGCGCACCGTCGCCGACGGAGTGTCTGCCGACGCCTTGCGCGCGGATCTGCGGTTCCTCGTCAAACTCTGGAACGTCGTTCAGGCTGAGTGCAGCAATCGTCCGGCAAAGTCGCTGGTGCATGAAGACCTGTCGCTGCCCTTGCGCGTATTGCGCGACCTCGTGTCCAGCGAGGTCGAACGCATCCTCGTCGATTCGGAGCCCGATTTCGAGGCGATGTGCGAATTTGCGGCAAAATTTCTGCCCGAGGCCACTCCCAGGCTCGAGCGGTACGAACGGCGCCGGCCCATCTTCGACCTGCACGGCATCGACGAAGATATCCACCGTGCGCTGGACCGGAACATCTCCCTGAAGTCGGGAGGCTATTGCATTTTCGATCAGACGGAATCGATGACCACGATCGACGTCAACACGGGCCGCTACGTCGGCCACCGCAATCTCGAGGAGACCATCTACCGGACGAACCTCGAAGCCGCGGTGGTCATCGCACGGCAGCTGCGGCTGCGCAACCTCGGCGGTATCATCATCATAGATTTCATCGACATGGCGGAGCCCGAACACCGGGAAAACGTACTCGAGGTACTGCGCCAGGCGCTGGCCAGGGACCATGCCAGGCACCAGATCACGCCGGTGTCACCGCTCGGCCTCGTCGAGATGACCCGTAAACGAACGCGCGAAAGCCTGCAACACATCCTGTGCGAAGACTGTCCAACCTGTGAGGGCCGTGGCTACGTGATGACGGCCGAGACGGTATGCTTCGAGGTTTTCCGGGAAATTATCCGCCAATCGCGGCAGTTCGAGTTCGAAGAGGTCATGGTTCTGGCGCACCAGAATGTGATCGAAATGATGCTGGACGAACAGGCGCCCAGCTTCGCCGAACTCGAGAAGCAGACCGGCAAGACCATCCGCCTGCAGCCCGAAGCATTGTACGACCCGGAGCAATTCGATGTCGTACTCATGTAGATGCCAGTCATGAAACATTTTCTGCAGCGCCTGACCAGGATCATGGCTTACGTCGTGGGCGGGATCGTGATCCTGCTGGCGATCGCGGTCGGCTTGTTCCGCCTGTTCCTGCCGCGCCTGCCGGCGTATCAGGAGGACATCAAGCGCTGGGCGAGCGAGGCGATCGGCATGCAGGTCGAATTCTCCGGTATGGATGCGCGCTGGGGGCTCAGCGGACCTGAGGTCGAGTTCTACAATGCGGAACTCATCTCGAAGGACACGCACTCACGCATCGTCGCAGCGGACGAGGTCGGTCTGGGCGTCGGTCTCGTGCGCCTGCTCGTGGATCGCAAATTCGTCGTGGACCGTGTCGCGGTGCGCGACACGGCGATCGAAGTGCGCCAACTGGCGGACGGCCAGTGGTGGGTGCAGGGCGCGCCGATCGACAAGTTGATTCCCGTTCGCCCCGGGGGCGGCGGCGACATAGGCAACATCGAAGTCGTCGGCGAAAACATCCGCGTGCAATTCCTGCAGCCGGGCGACGAACGGCCCAGGCGATTCCGGGTGACGAGGCTGCACGCGCGCAGGGACGACGCTCGGCTCACCGTGGATGCGAACGTCGAACTCCCCGACGACCTCGGTCGCCGCATGACGGTGAGCGCGACGCAGCTGCCGCCGGAGGATGATGAACAGCGCCGCTGGGACGTCAACGTCGATATCGACGACATCGACCTGGCGGGTGTCACCGCATTGCAGCCGGAGGAGGCCGCCCGATTCGACTCCGGGAACGGCGACATCTCGCTGTCGTTTTCGGTCCAGGACAAGCGCGTTACCAGCGCGACGGCGGACCTCAAACTCGACGACGTCGGAATAGCGGGCATCAGTGGTGTGGCGCTCAGCGGACGCATCGAGTACCTGTTGAATGACAACGGTTGGCTGGTCGCGGCGGACGGACTCAAGGCGAGCACACCGGCAGGGCAGTGGCCGAAGTCGAATCTGCGCTTCGAAGCGGGCACGGACGAGAATCTCCACATCGACTCCGTCGATGTCCGTGCCTCGTATCTGGATCTCTCGTTCATCGCGCTGCTCAGGCCGTGGCTCGGCGAAACTGAGCGGACGCTCGTGACGGAACTGGCTCCGAGCGGAACCGTGCACGACCTGACGCTGACGGCGAGCAGACTGGACGGCGACGAACCTCAATTCTCGGTGTCCGCGGAGTTCGAGGACCTCGGTGTCGCCGCAAGCGGCGGGCGACCAGGGGTGCGCGGCTTTTCCGGCAACATCCGCGCCGACCGGTCCGGAGGCTTACTCGAGGTCGACAGCCACGGCCTGCTGGTCACGGCCCCGAAGGCCCTCGGCAAGCCCCTGGAACTCGATACCGCCGCCGGTACGCTGGTGTGGCGTACCAGCGGCGATCACACGCGCGTGTTGTCGGACAGCATCGTACTGGCCAACGACTTCTTCGACAGCGAGACGAGCGTCGAGCTCACGTTCGAGGGAGCGGGCAAGTCCCCCGTCGTCGATCTGGACGGCACCTTCAGCATCGACGATATCGCAGTGGCGAAAGAGTACATCCCGTTCATGGAGGAACGACCGAACACGAGTAAATGGTTCCAAGAGGGGTTGGTCTCCGGAAGTATCCCGCAGGGTCGGGTCCGCCTGCAGGGGCCGCTCGACGAGATGCCCTTCGAGAACGACGCCAAGGGGCACTTGCGGGTCGAAGGCAAGGTTCGCGATGCCGTGATCGTGTACCAGCCGACCTGGCCGGCTGCGCAGGTGATCGACGCCGACATACTGCTGGATAACATGCGCCTGTATACCGGGCACAATCACATCATTAACGCCGGCAACGAGATCGTCGACGCGCAGCTCGAAATAGCGGATTTTCGCAACCCCGTGCTTACACTCTCCGCTGAAGCGAAGGGTACGCTCGAGAGCCTCCGCCAGCTCTCCATCCAGAGCCCGATCGCCGAGATGTTCGGCGGTCAGCTCGATCACATCCACGTCTCGGGCGATGCGACCGCGTCGCTCGATCTCAGCGTGCCGATACGCAACTGGAGGGACTTCTCTTTCACGACCAGGCTGCAGATGAGCGAGAGTTCGCTGCAATTCGAAGGCTTCCCTCCGGCGCTTACGGATCTGAACGGAAAGGTGACGATCCAGCGCGACAACGTCAGCAGCGAAGCGTTGGGAGGCACCTTCCTCGGCCAGCCCGTCTCGATTGCTCTCGCGCCGGCCCCCGGGTCCCAACCGGCCTTCCGGGTCGTGGCCGAAGCGACCGGCCGGGCGACGGCGGCGGCCCTGGTCGGTGAGCTCGGACTGCCGCTGGGCGACCATGTCACCGGTGCGACCGACTACACCGCGAAGCTGCTGTTTCCACGCGGCGACGTCGAGGAGCCCGCATCGTTCACGATCGACGTCGACAGCGACCTCGTGGGCCTCGGCATCGATCTCCCCCGACCGTTGCGCAAGGGAGTCGACGAAGCGCTGCCGACGGCCGGCAACATCGTGATCCCGAGGGGCGGTGACCGTATCGACACCGCGGGCACGGCCGGAGACCTGCTGTCCTGGCAGATTGCGTTTACCAAGGCCAACGGCTGGGATATCGATCGCGGCCAGATCGTATTCGGCAATGGGCCGCTCGACGACCTGCAGGCGGAGACGCGCGGGCTGCACCTGCGGGGCCATGCAGACTACGTCTATGCCCAGGACTGGTTCGACCTGTCGCATGGGCAGCAGTCCAGCACGGGGGTCGGCGATCGGATCCGGTCCATCGACATGACAATCGGCGATCTGCATCTGATCGGACAGCACCTCGTCAACCACCGGATCCGTGTCGACCGCAGCGCGAACGAATGGCTCGTACAGCTCGACGGGGACCAGATTCTCGGATCCGCGTTCGTGCCGTACGATTTCAATTCGGGTGAACCGATCGTGGTCGAGGCGGAGCGGATGTTGATGCCGGGCGACGACGAGCGCAGAGAGACCGAGCCGGTCGATCCCCGATCGCTGCCGCCGATCTCGATCAAGGTGCAGGATCTCGCATTCGGCAACCGCCACTTCGGGTCGGTCGAGGCGAAATTCGAACGGACCGGGAATGGCCTGGAGGCCGAGCACATCGATGCAAAGGACAAGACCTTCGAGATCCGGGGCAGCGGCAGCTGGCTGGTCGACGAGCACGACCCGGCCGGCAGTCGCAGCCACCTCGATGCGACGCTGACCAGCACTGACGTCGAGCGCACGATGCGCCGGCTGGACTACGACCCCGGGATCACCAGCGATGAGCTGTCGATGCATCTCGACCTGAGCTGGTCCGGCGGCCCGAGCGAACATCTGCTGCAGTCGCTGAATGGCGCCGTCAAGCTCCGGATCGGGGCCGGGCAACTCGCCGAGGTCAAGCCGGGCGCCGGCCGGGTGTTCGGCCTCATGAGTATCGCGGCGCTGCCGCGCCGTCTTGCGCTGGATTTCAGCGACGTGTTCAGCAAGGGATTCGGCTTCGACAAGATCAGCGGAAACTTCCGGATCGTCGATGGAGATACCTACACCTGCGACCTTTCGCTCGAGGGACCGGCGGCCGATATCGGCATCGTCGGGCGCGCCGGACTGGTGAGTCGGGACTACGAACAGACGGCGGTCGTGAGCGCGAACTTCGGCAATGCCTTGCCGGTCGCCGGCGCGCTCGTGGCAGGCCCGCAGGTTGCGGCGGCGTTGCTGATCTTCTCGCAGATCTTCAAGAAGCCGCTGCAGGAGGTCACGCAGATCTACTATGGCATCGGCGGTTCGTTCGACGAACCCGAGATCGACACGATCACGGCGGAACAGTTCGCCGCGGGCGGCGTCATCGCCGGTTGCATCGAGGCGACGGAGTAGCTGCATGAGCGAGGACACGATGCGGGTCGCGGCGATCCAGATGTCGAGTGGCGCCGATGTGGACGCCAATCTCGAGGCGGCCGGCCGGCTGCTCGCCGCCGCCGCGGATGACGGCTGCGGGTTCGCGGTGCTGCCGGAGAACTTCGCGCTGATGCCGGTCAGGAGCCGCGACAAGACAGCGGTTGCCGAACGGCCCGGCGACGGTCCGATCCAGTCCTTCCTGGGCGATACGGCGCGGCGGCTCGGCCTGTGGATCGTCGGCGGCAGCCTGCCGCTGGTTTCGCCGGACGCCGACCGCGTCTACGGCGGCTGCCCGGTCTACGATGCCGAGGGACGCCTGCGCGCCTGCTACCGCAAGATCCACCTGTTCGACGTCAAGCTGCCGGACCGCGACGAATCGTACCAGGAATCCTTCTCGATGTTCCCGGGCGATGACCCCGTGACCGTCGACACGCCTGCGGGCACGGTCGGCCTCAGCATCTGCTACGATGTTCGCTTCCCCGAACTGTATCGGCGCCTGGTGGCCGGCGGTGCGTGTCTGTTCACGGTACCGGCGGCGTTCACCAGGGTGACTGGAGAGGCGCATTGGCACACCTTGTTGCGCGCGCGTGCAATCGAAAACCTGGCTTACGTCATCGCACCCGGACAGTGTGGCCGGCATCCCGACCGGCGCGAGACATTCGGCCATTCGCTGATTGTCGATCCCTGGGGGCGGATACTGGCGGAACGGGTCGACGGGGAGGGCGTCGTCGCAGCGGACATGGACCCTGCGCTGCCGTCGAGGTTGCGCGCGGAGTTTCCGGCGCTTGCGAACCGGCGGCTGTAGAGTACTTGCATAGAGACCAGTCGTGAACAGGGACACGGAAAATCCGATCAACGAGGTAATGTCACAATTGCTCGAGCCTGTCGGCCTCGGCGAGCGGCAACTCAATACGACCCTGGGGACGATGCTGCGCGGCGGGATCGATTACGCGGATCTGTATTTCCAGGTGAGCCGGCGGGAGAGCTGGTCCGTAGAGGATCGCATCATCCGCGAAGGCAGTTTCAGTCTCGATCAGGGCGTCGGCGTTCGGGCGGTGAGCGGCGAGAAGACCGGTTTCGCCTATTCGGACGAGCTCGTGCTGCCGGCGCTCGAACAGGCCGCCCAGGCCGCGCGCGCGATCGCACGGCAGGGCGGATCGAAGGCACTAAAGGCGTGGAAGCGCAGTGACGCGCCGCCCCTGTACCCGGCGACGGACCCGACGACGAGTCTGCCGGACGCGCAGAAGACGACGCTGCTGCGCGACCTCGAACAGGCCACGCGGCAACTCGACCCGCGCGTGGAACAGGTCATCATCAGCCTGTCCAGCTCGCAGGATCTCGTACTGATCGCCGCCTCGGACGGGACGCTGGCGGCCGACGTGAGGCCGCTCGTCCGACTCAACGTCAGCGTGATTCTGGTGAAGGACGGGCGCCGCGAACAAGGCTATGCCGGCGGCGGCGCGCGCGCCGATCTGGGGTACTTCCTGGCCGGCGACCGGCCGATGGAATACGCGAGGGAAGCGGTGCGCCAGGCGGTGGTGCAGCTGGAAGCAAGCGCCGCGCCAGCCGGTCTGATGCCGGTCGTCCTGGGCCCGGGCTGGCCCGGGATACTGTTGCACGAGGCCGTCGGCCACGGGTTGGAAGGCGACTTCAACCGCAAGGGCACGTCGGCCTTCTCAGGAAGGATCGGCCAGCGGGTCGCATCGTCCGAATGCACCGTCGTCGACGACGGGACGCTGCCCAATCGACGCGGCTCGCTGGCAATCGACGACGAGGGCACGCCCGGGCAATACAACGTGCTCATCGAGAACGGCGTACTGCGCGGCTACATGCAGGACAAGCTCAACGCACGTCTCATGAACGTCGCGCCGACGGGCAACGGCCGTCGCGAGTCCTATGCGCACATGCCGATGCCGCGAATGACGAACACCTACATGCTCGCGGGCCCGCACGACCCCGCCGAGATCATCGCGACCGTCGACAAGGGGCTGTATGCGCCGAACTTCGGCGGCGGACAGGTCGACATCACCTCGGGCAAGTTCGTCTTCTCGGCGAGCGAGGCGTACCTGATCGAGAAGGGACGGATCACCCGGCCCGTCAAGGGCGCCATGCTCATCGGCGACGGCCCGCAGGCGCTGACCCGGATCTCGATGATCGGCAACGATCTGGAACTGGACACCGGCGTCGGAACCTGTGGCAAGGAAGGACAGTCGGTCCCGGTCGGTGTCGGTCAGCCGACGCTGAAGATCGACGAGCTGACCGTCGGCGGCACCGCTTGACATAAGCCGCTCCCGGCCAGGGTCGCAACCCGCATTGTGCGGTCGTTCACTCCATAAGGCCGGGAGTTCCGGTACTGTTGCGCCGTGCCCTAACGGAACCGGACGATGGCCTTCGAGAATACAATTACCGAAAATGACATGGACGCCAGCTCGAGATACTTCGTGCAGGGCCTCCGCGGCGAAAACGAGGATTTCGACCCGGACCTGGCAGTCGACGGCCTGTCCGATTCGATCCTGTCGCGGATCCTGGGGCTGTTCGGCCTGGGCTCACCGAGGCGCTGAGCGGGTCCGACCCCCATCCGTGCGTGCGTCGCGGAACCGGGCACCGTGCCGGGGTTCCGCCGTTTTGTGACTGGACTCTCCAGGGGCGCACATGGACAATGAACCCGGTGTGCAGCCATGAAGCAGACGCCATGTGGGTTTCAAAACCAATCTACGAAAGCCTGCCCTACTTCTACCTGGTAGTCGGTGCCATTTGCCTCGGGTCGTCGATGTATGTGAATCACTGGTATTGGCCGACGATCTGTTTCGTAACCGGCGTCCTGTGCCTCGTGGCCGGACTGGTCGTACTGCTGAAGCGGCGCGACTATCGCGTGAACGATCGCCGCGCAGGCCAGCGCCACGATTTCTGATTGACAGGATTCGTTACTTGCGGGCGACGGACGCCTTGTCCTTCTGCTGGGCTTGTGCCGGCTCGTCGCGCAGATCCTTATAGACGAGTTCGTGGACGCCGAGCGACACGACGTCGCCGCTTCGCAGGCGGTATTTCTTCACCTGTTTCTCGCCCAGAAACACGCCGTTGGTGCTGTTCAGATCCTCTACCAGGCAACCCTCTTCGTCGCTGATCAACTGCAGGTGATGGCGGCTGACGAACTTGCTCTGGATATAAATCTCGTTGTCGGGTGAGCGCCCGACGATGACGCGCCCCTGCGGGAAGGTATGCGTGGATTGCGTCTCTCCGCCGGAACGGACTTCGATGTGCGTCACCGGAGCCGCCTCCGCCTCGGCACGTGCCGCGACCTGTGCGAGTTTCTGGTACAGCCCCGTATTGCTCTCGTGCTCCTTCCAGTTCAATTCGGCGACCGCCGCCATGATGTCATCCACGTCGACAACCGGTTTCTCGTCGGCGAATGCGCAGAGCAGCGCCGTGTCGCACAGCGTATTGATCAGGCGTGGGACGCCGCCGCTGTAGCGCAGGATCAAATCATAGGTCTTCGGTGTGAACAGATCGTTCGGCTCACGGCCACCGACAGCGAGCCGGTGGTCGATGTATTGCCGCATGTCGTTCATGTCGAGCGGCCCGATATGAAAACGCAGCCGAACGCGCTGGACCAGCTGCTTGAGGCTGGGTGATTCCAGCGTCTCCTTGAGTTCGGGCTGGCCGGCGAGGATGATGCGCAGCACCTTTTCCTTGTGCGTTTCGATACCGGACAGGAGCCGGATTTCCTCGAGAACCTTCTTGCTCAGGTTCTGGGCTTCGTCGACGATCAGGACGACTTTTTTGCCGTTCGAATATTGCTCGATCAGGAACATGTTGAGCATGTCGAGCAATTCGACCTTGGCCTTGTTGAACGGCTTGAATCCGAACTCGGTCAGCACGGCCTGCAGGAACTGCGTCGGCGTCAGCTGGGTCTGGGACACGACCGCGTAGACGATGCTCTCGTCGAGTTCCGCCAGGAAGGACTGCAGCAGGGTGGTCTTGCCGGAGCCGATCTCGCCGGTAATCACCACGAATCCGTCGGCCAGCCAGATCGTGGACTCCATGTAGGCCTTGGCCCGGGCGTGCTGCTTGCTCCAATACAGGAAGTCGGGATCCGGCGTCAGCCGGAACGGCTGCTCCTTGAGCTTGAAATGTTGCAGGTATGACATGGGGCGTCTGCGTTCAGTCCACGGCCTTCAAAACCACCCGAAATCGTGGCGAACGGGGGCCGACACGCAGTGTACCCGGTTTTTTTGCCTTCGGGCTATTGTGGATTACCGGTTCACCGTGTGGAGTGCATCACAGAATCGTGGATCTCTTCCAGTTGGCGATCGCGTTCCGCCCCGGACTCCGCCACGACGGTGATGTGGCCCAGCTTGCGGCCGTCCCTGGGAGATTTGCCGTAGTCGTGCAGACGTCCGAAGGGGAGTGTCCGGGCCGTCGCCGGGATGGTGCCGATCAGGTTGATCATTCCCGCATGGTCCCGATTGGCGACGGCACCCAGCGGCGATTTCGTGATCGCGAGAATGTGATTGGCGAACTGGCTCGTCTCGGCGCCTTCGATGGTCCAGTGCCCCGAGTTGTGCACGCGCGGCGCGAACTCGTTGGCCAGCAGGGTATCACCGACGACGAACAGCTCGAGGGCAAGCACACCGACGTAGCCGAGTCCTTCGAGCAGCGCCTCGACGTAGCCCTGCGCCGTCGTCGTGAGTGCGGGATCGTGGAGGGGTGCCCGCGACACCCGCAGGATGCCGGCGCGGTGTTCGTTCTGCGTCAGGCTGTAAACCCTGGTCCGGCCGTCCGTCGCGCGCACGCCGATCGCCGATACCTCGCAGTCGAACTCGATCAGGCGTTCCGCGAGCAGGGCGGCCGGTCCGAGCTGCTGCCAGACCTCGCCGGCCCGGCCGGCGTCGCGCAGGATGGCCTGGCCCTTGCCGTCGTATCCCATCCTGCGCGTCTTGACCACGAGCGGCACACCGATGCTTGCCGCGGCAGCGTCGAGTTCGGCGGCCGAGCCGACGGCCCGATACTCGGCCGTGGGGATGCCGAAAGACTCGAACAGGCGTTTTTCCGCCAGGCGATCCTGGGCCTGGCGCAGCGCGTCCAGCGGCGGGTAGATCGGCACGAGTCGTTCGACGTCCGCGAGTGCGTCGACCGGCACGTTCTCGAACTCGTAGGTCAACACGTCGACTTGAGCGGCCAGTTTCGCGAGCGCGGCCGTGTCGTCGAAGCGCGCCCGCAGGACGGGGCCGACGACGGCAGCGGGCGGTTCGCCGGACGGATCGAGGAACACGCACGGGTGACCCAGCTCGCGCGCCGCGACTCCGAGCATGAGGCCGAGCTGGCCGGCGCCGACGATACCGATGCGCATCGGTTCCGGGCTAACTGGCGGGATCGCCGTCGGCGAGCACCTTGTCGGTCTGCTCCCGGCGATAGCGGTCGAGTGCCGCCGCGACATCCTCGTCCTCCGTGGCGAGGATCGCGGCCGCGAGGAGCGCGGCATTGATGGCACCGGCCTTGCCGATGGCCATGCAGCCGACCGGGATCCCGGCCGGCATTTGCGCGATGGAGAGCAGCGAGTCCATTCCATTCAGCGCTTTCGATCGAACCGGCACGCCGATCACCGGCAATCGTGTCTTCGCCGCCGTCATGCCGGGCAGGTGGGCGGCCCCTCCTGCGCCGGCGATGATAACCCTGAGGCCTCGTCCGACCGCGCTCTCGGCATACTCGAACATCCGGTCCGGGGTCCGGTGCGCCGAGACGATCCGGGACTCGTACGGCACCCCGAGCGCATCGAGGGTTTCGCTCGCGTGCCGCATCGTGTCCCAGTCCGATCGGGAACCCATTATGATGCCGACTTTGACGCTCATTGACGGATTCTAACCCGAATGGCATGGCCAATCCGAACGCCGGCCCGGACTCGAGCCGCGCTCAGGATCGATGCGCCAGGATTTCGTGCACGCGCCGGAAGATCCGGCGGCGCAGGGTCTTGCCGCGGCGGCCGTCGGGCGTGTTCCGGAGATCGCGTTCGAGTTCATGCAACACTTCGTCGTGCGTGCCGGTCTCGGCATCGAATCCGGCAAGTCCCGGCGCGCCGTCCGCGACGATCCGATCGCGCCAGCGTTCGGCGTCGGCGAACCGGCGCCGGTCGGCCACGTCACCGGCTTCACGGCGCTCGAGTGCCTCGAGGATCGCGGCGGTGTCCGCCGTCCGCATCAGGCGGCCGATGTATTGTTTCTGGCGCCGCAGGGCGCTTCGCGAGCGCATCGTCGCTGCCTCGCGCACGGCCTCTCTCAGGCGTTCGTCGAGCGGCAACGAGTCGAGTTCCGGGTCCTGCAGGCCGATCATCCGCTCGCCGAGTTGCTGCAGCGCCAGATGCTCACGTTTTTTCGCGCTTTTGCTCGGCTTAGAATCCGTCACCGGGTAAGCTTAACCCCGCCGATAGTCGGGAAGAAGGAAGCAAGGGTCTATATGCAAGCCATCGCGAAGCGGGAGTCGCTGGGACCCGACCAACTCGAAGCCCTGGTCCGGATGGCGCTCGAGGAAGCCGACAGGAAGGGCGTGGATCAGGCAGAAGTCGCGGCGAGCCACGATATCGGCCTCGCCGCCACCGCGCGCCTGGGCGACGTCGAGAATCTCGAATACACCAACGACCGCGGCGTCGGCATCACCGTCTACAAGGGATCGCGCAAGGGCAACGCGAGCACCTCCGACATACGTCCAGAGGCGATCCGGGAAGCCGTCGGCAAGGCCTTCGCATTCGCGACGTTCACGGCCGAGGATCCCAACGCCGGACTGGCGGATGCCGCGCTCATGTGCACGAAGATACGGGACCTCGACCTGGATCATCCCTGGGACATCGACGCGTCGGACGCGATCTCGATGGCAATAGAGTGCGAGGGTGCCGGCCTGGCGTTCGATCCCCGGATCACGAATTCCGAGGGCGCGACCGTTTCCACCAATCGTGGCTCGCACGCCTACGGCAACACGCACGGCTTCATCGGTAGCTACACGCGGACCAGCCATAGCATCAGCTGCGTCGTGCTCGGCAGCGAGAACGGCGATATGCAGCGCGATTATCACTACACCGCTGCGCGCGACCCCGCGGATCTGGAGGGACTCGTCTCGATCGGCGAGATCGCGGCGCGCCGTGCAGTAACCCGTCTCGGTGCGCGCAAGATCAAGACCCGGCGTGCGCCGGTCCTGTTCATCCCGGAGCTCGCGCGCGGTTTCATCGGACACGCGATCGGCGCCATCTCCGGCGGCGCCCAGTATCGCCGCGCGTCGTTCCTGCTCGATGCCGTCGGCGAGAAGATCTTTCCCGAGTTCGTCCGCATCGAGGAACGCCCGCACCTGCCGAAGGGCATGGCGAGCGCGCCCTACGATGCCGAGGGCGTCGCGACCTACGATCGCGACATCGTCGTCGACGGCGTGCTGCAGGGCTACATCCTGAGCAGCTACTCGGCGCGCAGGCTGGGACTCACGACCACCGCGAACGCAGGCGGCGCGCAGAACCTGATCGTGCCGGGCAACGCAGAAGGATGCGAAGCGCTGATCCGCGACATGGGCACGGGCCTCGTCGTCCAGGAACTGATCGGGCAGGGGGTCAACGGCGTGACGGGCGACTATTCCCGCGGCGCGGTGGGACTTTGGGTCGAGCACGGCGAGATCCAGTACCCGGTCCACGAAGTGACGATCGCGGGCAACCTGCGCGAGCTGTACTCGCGGATCGCGGCGATCGGCCGCGACCAGGACCTGCGCGGCGGCATCCGCTGCGGCTCGTTGCTCGTCGAAGAGATGACCATCGCCGGCTCTTAATCGGATTCGGTTTCGTCCAGCAGGTCGGCCAGCGTCTTGTCGGCGACGGCGGTGTTGACGGCTGCGTCGAGCTGTTCACCCAGGGCCGTGATCGCCGGGGTCCAGGCGGGGTTGCGATACGAGCCCGTCTCGCCGCGTTCGCGGACGACGGCCAGGATGTCGGCGAGGCGCACCCGCGACAACTCGCGCGCGGGCAGCAGCTCCTCCTCCTCGCCCGTGGTCAGCAGACCCTCGGCTTCCAGGCCCGCGACGATCGGCGTGACCGCGATCGACGGGATGCGCAGCGACTCCGCGAGCGCGTTCGTCGTCTGGAAGGGTTGCCCGTTCCGGAACGCGTGCCCGACCAGGAACATGATATTGAGGGCGAGGCGCTCCCGCATCGCGTTGGACAGCCGCGGCTCCTGGCGTCCGATGCGCAGGAAAGCCGGGTTCTGATGGTAGAAGGCGAGCTGCGCGCCGGTCAACAGCACCAGCCAGTTGAGATAGAGCCAGACCAGCGCCGTAAACGCGACGGCGAAGCTCGCATAGATCGCCTGGCGGGCGGTCGCATACGCGACGAAGGTGGCGAAGACCGCGCTCAGCGTTGCCCAGATGAAACCGCCCGCGAGACCGCCGACGAGCGCGGAACGGAAGCGGACCGTCGTGTTCGGCATGTACTTGTACAGGAACGTGAACACGCCGGTCACCAGCAGGTACGGTGTCAGCTTGCTCGTGGCGACGAACACCGGGCCCAGCAATTCCTGCTGCAGCAGGTACTGCACGATGGTGTTGCTGCGCAGCGAGGCGATCATGCCGAGCGCGATCGCGATGACGACCGGACCGATCAGCAGCACGATGGTGTACTCGGTGAAGCGGCGCGCGAAGCTGCGCGGCGTGCCGACGTACCAGACGTAGTTGAAGCTCTCCTCGACCTTCTGCACCATCCCGATCGCCGCGTAGATGAAGAAGGCGAGGCTGATCCCGCCGAGTACGCCGCCCCTGACCTTGTCGACGAATTCGATGATCTTTTGCGTGATTTCCGCGCCCTGCGGTCCGAGCGGCTCGAGCAGCTTGAACAGCTGCGGCTCGAGCTCGTTATGCAGGCCCAGGCCCTTCAGGACCGAGAAGCTGAACGCGATCAGCGGCACGATCGACAGCAGCGTCGTATAGACGAGGCTCATCGACCGCATCGCCAGCTGACCCTGGAACATGTCGCGAAGCAGCGCGACCGTGTAGCGCAGCACGATCGCGAGCGCGCGTCCCGGGCGGCGGAAGCGCGTCTCGAGGAGCGGACTCCAGACGATCTTGTCGAGCTTGTTACGCAGGGTCGGGATGCTCATCGGATCGTTACGCCGCGCCCGTCAGCCTGGCGTATGCCTCCAGGTATTTCCCGGCGGTCTTCTCGATCACGTCGGTCGGCAAGTCGGGTCCCGGAGCCGTCCGGTCCCAGTCGAGCGTATCCAGGTAGTCTCGCACGAATTGCTTGTCGAAGCTCGGCGGGCTTATGCCGGTGCGGTAGCTGTCTACCGGCCAGAAGCGCGAAGAATCGGGCGTCAGGACCTCGTCGATCAGGTACAGGCGGCTCTCCTCGTCGAGTCCGAATTCGAACTTCGTGTCCGCGATGATGATGCCGCGGCCGGCGGCGTAGTCCGCGGCGCGTTCGTAAATTGCGACGGAGATGTCGCGGACGCGTTCTGCCAGTGCCTCGCCGAGCGTGGCGGCGACCGTATCGAAGCCGATGTTGATGTCGTGTTCGCCGGCCGCGGCTTTGGTGGCCGGTGTGAACAGCGTCGAAGGCAGGCGCTCGGCCTGGGCCAGGCCCGGCGGCAGCGTGATACCGCAGATGCCGCCCGTGTCCTTGTAGTCTCTCCATCCCGAGCCGATGAGGTAGCCGCGGACGACGGCTTCGATCGGCAGCGGCTTCAGGCGCCTGACGACCAGCGAACGGTCCCGGAGCAGTGCCGCCGTCTCGCGATCGTCGACGACGTCGTCGACGACGAGGTCCGTCAGCTGATTGGGCACGAGGTCCGCCATCATGCGGAACCAGAACAGTGAAATCTGTGTGAGTATGCGGCCCTTTTGCGGAACCGGGTCCGGCATGACGACGTCGTACGCGGATAGCCGGTCGGTCGTCACGATCAACAGGTGAGTATCGTCGACGCCGTAGATATCCCGGACCTTGCCGCGGCCAAGCAACGGCAGGCCCGGCACTTGTGACTCGAACAGTGCTTCGGCTGGATCCATGTGGCCAATGCCTGTTTCCTCAAGACCCGCGGATCATCGCCGTTCGAACGTTGCGAGGCAAGCGCAGCCATAGGAAACGCGCCGCGCAGACGTTACGATTGGCGGACCCTGCCAGGAGAGAATTCGTATTGTACTGGGGCAAGATCATCGGCACGCTGGCCGGTCTCGCGACGATGAGGCCGTGGTTCGCGGTGCTGGGCCTGTTCCTCGGACATCAGTTCGACCGCGGTTTCGCCCAACGCTATCGCAAATTCGAGCAGCAGGGCGCCGGTGTCGGGCGGCTCCCGGACGAATTCGTGCAGGCCCTGTTTCAGTCCATGGGACACCTGGCGAAGTGCGACGGCCGCGTCAGCGAAGAGGAGATCCGCGCGGCGCGCGTCGTCATGCATCGCCTGGGTCTCGGCCCCGCGAAGGTGCGGCACGCGATCGACTGGTTCGAGGCCGGCAAGCAGCCGGACTTCCCGCTCGTGGCGACCGTGCGGCGCCTGCGCCGTGCCGGAGCGCGGCGCGCCGACCTGCGGCTGCTGTTCGTGCGTCTGTTGCTGGAGGTGGCGCTCGCCAAGGACAGGATGCATCAGGACGAGCGCCAGCTGTTATGGACCATCTGCACGGAACTGGACGTCGGCCGCGTCGAACTGGCACAACTGGAGGCCATGATCCGCGCACAAAAGGGATTCCGGCGCTCACCGGCGGGGGATGCCGATGCGCAGCGCGTCAAGCGGGCTTATCGTACCCTGGGCGTGGTGGAGTCGGCGACCAACGACGAGATCAAGAAAGCCTACCGCCGGCAGATCAGCCGCTCTCACCCCGACAAGATCACGCCCGATAATCCGGACGCGGCGATGCTTGCGGAGGCCGAGCGCAGGACCCGCGAGGTGCGCAGTGCCTACGAGATGCTCAAGGCCCGCCGCTCGATACGCTAGGCACCTAGGCCGTGCCGTCCGCCTGCGGTAGAGTTGGCGGCGATGCCGAGGCAACCATCGTGACACCGTTCATCGCACCGTCGATCCTGTCGGCGGACTTTGCGCGCCTGGGCGAAGAGGTCGACGCCGTGATCGACGCCGGCGCGGACATGGTGCACTTCGACGTGATGGACAACCATTTCGTCCCGAACCTGACCGTCGGACCGCTCGTCTGTGCTGCCCTGCGCAAGTACGGGATACAGGCGCCGATCGACGTCCACCTGATGATCCGGCCAGTCGACCGGATCGTCCCCGATTTCGCCGCGGCCGGCGCGACCTACATCACGTTCCATCCGGAAGCGAGCGAGGCAGCAGCGCGCACGCTGGAGTCGATCCGGGGCCTCGAGTGCAAGGCCGGGATCGTGTTGAACCCCGAAACGCCACTCGACGTCGCCGAAGACCTGCTGGGGCACATGGATATGCTGCTGATCATGTCCGTCAACCCGGGTTTCGGCGGGCAGGAATTCATCCCCGAGACGCTCGACAAGCTGCGTGCCGCCCGGCGCATGATCGACGCGAGCGGCCGCAAGATCCGTCTCGAGGTGG
>JBAUVS010000020.1:0-2086 GCA_049583345.1 Woeseiaceae bacterium | reverse complement strand
GATGAACAGGATCGCCATGCCGGTCAGGAAGGCGCGCACGCGGATGCGCCGCACCGCGGTGCGAAACGCCGCCATCACGGCAGCGCCGAAGCGTTCGCTCTGCAGGTTTTCCAGTGTGAACGCCTGCACCGTCGCGATCGCGTTCAGCGTCTCGCCGGCGAGCCCGCTGGTGTCGGCGACGCGATCCTGGCTCGCTCGCGACAACGTCCGCACGCGGCGACCGATGAGGATGATCGGCACGAGCACGAGCGGCAACAGCACGAGCATCATGCCCGCCAGCCGCGGGCTCGTGACGACCAGCATCGCGACCGCGCCGACAAGATTCAGCGAGGACCGGAGTGCGATCGACATGCCGGCGCCGGAGATCGACTGGATGAGCGTCGTGTCGGTCGTCAACCGCGACAGCACTTCGCCCGTCTTGGTGACCTCGAAGAAGGTCGGGTCGAGGGTCACGACGTGTTGGTAGACGGAACTGCGCAGGTCGGCGACGACGCGTTCGCCCAGCCAGGTGACGAGATAGAAGCGGAACGCCGAGAACAGGCCGAAGGCCATCGCAACCCCGAAAAGGCCCAGGAAATACTTGTTGATATGCTCGGGGTTGTCGGCCAGCAACCCGCCGTCGATGAGGTAGCGGATGGCGATGGGTAAGGTCAGCTGCGCGCCGGAGGCCAGCAGCAGCGCGGCGATCGCCAGGATCAGCGTGCCCTTGTACGGCCGGATGTAGGGCAGGAGCGCCCGCAATGGCCGCAGCGATTTGGCCTTCGGGCGCTCGGTCGTTTCGGTCATCCGTCGAAGTCCACGGCGATGGGGAGTCGATGTTACTCTGTGCGGCGCGCGAGATTTCAAGGAGCAGGATGTGAAAACCCATGATCCACGAGTCGTCGTCTTCCGGCAGCTACACGAGTCGGGCTGCTTCGTGATGCCGAATCCGTGGGACGCCGGCAGTGCAAAGGCATTGGCGCGACTCGGCTTCAAGGCACTCGCGACGACGAGCGCCGGCATGGCATGGACGATGGCTCGTGCGGACAACGAGGTGCCGCTCGAGGCAGCGCTCGATCACCTGCGCGCGATCGCGTCCGCCGTCGAACTGCCCGTAAACGCGGACTTCGAGGGGGGCTTCGCGGTCGAACCGCGCGAGGTCGCCGCCAACGTCACGCGGGCCGCGGCCACGGGCATCGCCGGGCTGTCCATCGAGGATTCCACGGGCGACGCGAACCGGCCTCTGCATAACTTCGAGCTGGCCGTGGAACGTATCGCCGCCGCGCGTGAGGCGATCGATGCCAGCGGCACGGGCGTCGTGCTCACGGGCCGCTCAGAAGGTTTCGTGTGCGGACGGCCCGATATCGACGAGACGATCCGCCGGCTGAGCGCATATGCAAACGCGGGAGCCGATTGCCTCTATGCACCGCGCGTGACCGATGTCGGGCACATCGAAGCGATCGTCGCGGCCGTGGCGCCGAAGCCGGTCAACCTGTTGATCAGTGCGCCGTTCCTGACCGCCGCCGAGGCGGCGGCGCTCGGCGTGCGCCGTATCAGCGTGGGCGGCACGCTCGCGCGCTGCGCATGGAAGGGTTTCCTGGACGCCGCAACCGAGATCGCGGAAAGAGGCACATTCGGCCGCTTCGAACAGTTGCCGAACGTCGACGCGTTGAACAGGAACTGATGCAGGCGGCCGCGGGCCGCGGCAACGCCCTCGTCCGCGTTTCGGCTCGAGTATCGCTACTCAGCTGGCGGTGCGCATGCCGTATCCGCGAAGCTGTCTCGCGAACTCGCGCAGCGCCTCGATGCCGGTGGCCTCCGCGTTTGCGCACCAGTCCTGCAGCCGCTTCAGCCGGTCCGTGTTGTTCAGCGACGGGTGCAACAGGGCCTTGAGCCGTTCCTTGAATTCGACGACGACTCCCAGCGCGCGGCTGTCGCCGACCGCGTCCTCCAGCGTCCTGCGCTGGTGGCTGTTCAGGGTCAGGTCTTCGCGGGTGAGCCATTTCCGGAATCGCCGCAGGTACTTGCGGGCACGCACGCCGCGCAATTCCACGCGCAATACGGGTTTGATGACCTCGCTGCCGTACAGCTTCAGCACGTGGAAGCG
>JBAUVS010000019.1:0-4892 GCA_049583345.1 Woeseiaceae bacterium | reverse complement strand
GCTGTGCTTCGAGGGCCTGCGCTTCATGCGCGACCCGACGCGCGGCGGCATCGCCTCGATCGCGCACGAGATCGTCCGCGCGACGGGGTTCGGCGTGCAGTTCGAAGCGGGTATCCCGGTGCGCGATGCCGTCGCCTCGGTCTGCGACATGCTCGGTTACGACCCGTATTACCTCGCCTGCGAGGGCCGGGTGCTGGCCGTGATCGCGCCGGACGCTGCCGAAGCAGCCCTGGCCGCCTGGCGTGCCCTGCCGGCAGGCAGCGAGGCGGCGCGCGCGGGCCGCATCACGGACACTCACAAGCGGGTGGTGCTGGAGACCCCGTTGGGCGGAGAGCGCTTCCTCGAGGAACTCGAGGACGATCCGCTGCCGCGGATCTGCTAGGGCGAGAACCCCATGGATGGCCGGGCACCCCTCGTCCAAGGTGACCCGATAGCGCCGGTCATCCTCGGCGTCACGACGATCCTCGCGTTCGCGATCCTGGGCCGCATGGGCGCCCGCAAACTGGGGCAACCCACGGTGCTCGGCGAGCTGATCATGGGCATCGTGCTCGGCAACGTCGCCTGGTACCTCGGCTTCGACCTGATCACGGTGTTGCGCGAGGGCTCCCGCGTCTTCGAGATCGTGAACCAGGCACTCACCGGCGTGTCGATCGAACAGGCGGCGACGGGGATCTTCGGTGCGGACAAGGGCGGCGAACTCGCCCGCATCATCACCGGCCACCAGGGCGGCGAGGTGATGCAGGTGGCCCAGGCCGTGGAGGTGTTCTCGCGCTACGGGGTGATCTTCCTGCTGTTCATGGTCGGGCTCGAGACCAATATGGACGAGCTCCGCAGCGTGGGCGGCGCGGCGATACGGGTCGCCGTCATCGGCGTCGTCGCACCGGTGGCGCTGGGTTACTTCGCCGCAGTATGGCTGCGGCCGGACCTGCCGCTCGGCTCCGACCTGTTCATCGCCGCGACGCTCGCGGCCACGAGCATCGGCATCTCCGCGAACGTCCTGGCCGAGACCGGCACGCACCGTTCGCGCGAGGGCCACATCATCCTCGGCGCGGCCGTCTGCGACGACATCCTCGGCCTGATCATCCTCGCCGTCGTGTCCGGCATCGTCGTCAGCGGCAGCGTCCACTTCCCGGACGTGATCCGCGTGGTGGCCGTCTCGACGATCTTCCTCGTCGCCGTCGTCAAGCTCGGGCCGTCGATCATCCGCCTCGCGGCGCGCCTGATGGGTCCGTTCGACGTCGTCGAGGCCAAGATGTTCACGTCCTACCTGTTCGTCATGGTACTGGCCTGGGCGGCCAACCTCGCCGGGCTCGCCACGATCATCGGCGCGTTCGCGGCGGGCGTCGTGCTGTCCGACAACTTCTTCCGCGACACCGACGAGGCGGGGCAGAAGTTCGTGCGCATCCGCGAGCTGATCATGCCGCTCGAGGTCATCCTGGTGCCGATCTTCTTCATCCTGATGGGTATCCAGGTCAAGCTCGAATCTTTCGTCACCTGGCCGGTAGTCGTGTTCGCCGCAGGCCTGCTCGTGGCGGCCGTGATCGGCAAGCTGGTCAGCGGTCTCGGCGTGTGGGGCGGGACGAACCGGCTGGCGATCGGCTTCGGCATGCTGCCGCGCGGCGAGGTCGGCCTGGTGTTTGCGTCGATCGGCCGCACGCTCGGCGTGATAAACGACGCGATCTTCTCCGCCATCGTGCTCATGATCATCGTGACTTCGCTGATGGCGCCACCGCTCCTGAAATACTCGATCGACCGCAAGGCGAACTCGCCTCAGTCGAGATCGGGTAACCCCTCGAGTACGAGCAGGTAATAACTCACCATTCCGACGACCTTGTCGTTTTCGATCACGGGCGCATGGCTGATGCCGAAGCGGTCGAACAGACGCGCGCAATAACGAATATCCATGTCCGGACGCACCGAGATCACCGGCTTGGCCATGATCTCGAAGACGTTGACCCGCTCGGGTGCGCGGTCTTTCGCGATCACCTGCTTGGCAACGTCCGAGAACAACAACATGCCCCATTCATCGGATTCGAAACGCTTGTTCACGATCAGGCAGGTCACCTGGTCGCGCTTCATGATGCGCAGTGCCTCCAGAACGGTGATCTTGCCGTCGACGTGCGTGACGTCGGTACGCATCACTTTGCGCACCGGAGTCCAGTCGTTGTCAGTCATAGCTGTTCCTCCCCTTCCAGCTTTTCGACGAGGTGCTCCGCCTGACTCAGCACGCCGATTGCGTCTTCCACGTCGAGCTGGATCGCCAGTCCCGTGCCGGGCTCGGCATCGAATCCCCCGACGGTCCCGACGTGCTCCAGGATCTCGCGGCTCATGTGCTGCTCGACGAGCAGCATCACGACGTCGCGCTGACTCGTCAGCGTCAGGCCGAAGAAACTCTTCGGTGCCTCGTAACCTTCACCGCGGGCATTGTTGAGCACGGTGCAGCCGGTCGCGCCGGCCTCGCGCGCCGCCTTGATGACGTCTTCGGTCTTCGAGTCTTCCACAAAGACGATCAGTAACTTGAAATGCATCAGTTTTCCTCCGCAGCACGGCTGCCGGACCAGAGCGCACTCAATTGCGCGTAGGCCAGTACCGAGATGATAGGGAACAGGCTGGCGAAAGCCACCAGCCCGAAGCCGTCGAGCAATGGATTGCGCCCCGGGAGGGACTCGGCGAGCCCCAGGCCGAGAGCCGTGATCAGCGGCACCGTAACCGTCGATGTCGTCACGCCGCCGGAATCGTAGGCCAGCGCGATGATCAGTTTTGGCGCGACCAGCGTCTGCAGGAGCACGACGACGTAGCCCGCCATGATGAACAGGTGCAGCGGCAGGCCCGAGACGATGCGGTAGCAACCGAGCCCGACGCCGACCGCGACACCCAGTGCGACGGCGACCCGCAGGCCCCAGACGCCGATCGCGCCGCCCGATACCTCGTTCGCCTTGATCGCGACGGCGAGCAGCGCGGGTTCGGCGATCGTCGTCGCGAAGCCGATCATGACCGCGAATGCGTACACCCAGACGTACGCGTGCCAGAGCGGCGCGGCCGCGTCGCCACTGTGTACGAGCACGTCGGGTGCGGTCAGTTGCGCGGCCATCTGCCGGCCGAGCGGGAACAGCGATTGCTCGAGCCCGATCAGGAACAGGCCGAGCCCGACGACGACGAGGACGAGCCCGACACCGATGCGACCCGGTTTCGGCAGCGGCTGGCGAATCACCAGGGCCTGGAAGCCGAACAGGAACACGGCGATCGGCAGCACGTCCATCGTCGTCGATGCGACGATCGACAGGATGGAGCGGATCATATCCACTGCGCGATGCTGCCGTAGGCGAGCACGAAGATGATCGGCGTGAGCGACGCAAAGGCGATGAGCCCGAAGCCGTCCGTCAACGGATTCCGGTCGCGCAGCGAGGAAGCGAGCCCGATGCCGAGCGCGGCGACGAGCGGTACCGTGACCGTCGAGGTCGTCACGCCGCCGGAGTCATAGGCGATCCCGACGATCTCCGCCGGCGCCGTGGCCGTCATGAGGACAACCAGTGCGTAACCGGCGACGATCATGAGCGGCAGCGACCAGCCGAAAACGATGCGCAAGACGCCGAGGACCAGTGCGACGCCGACCGACGTCGCCACCGTCAGGCGCAATCCCAGCGTGTACGCACTGCGCGCGTCGAGGCTATCCGGAATGGCCCCGGCAGAGGCCGCGACCGCGGCAGCTTCACGGGCAACCGCGGTCAGTGCGGGCTCCGCGACCGTCGTTCCGAAACCGAGCGCGAATGAAAAGACCAGCAGCCAGAAAATGCTGCCCTTGCGTGCCAGGGCGACCGCCAGGTACTCGCCGATCGGGAACAGGGCGAGTTCCAGTCCGTATACGAACAGCGTCAATCCCAGCACGACCGCGACGGCGCCGGCGGACAGGCCGAGCAAGCCGCTCAGCGACTCGCCGAACACCAGAGTCTGGAACGCAGCAATGACCACGACGATCGGCAAGAGGTCCCGGATGCTGCGCCTGATATGCTGACGGAAGACGACCAGGGCCTGAGTCATGGTTCGAGTCTAATGCGTTTGTCCCGATCGGCCCAACATCGCATCGACCCGGCGGCCCGAGGCCGGCCCTGTCGGGTAGAATCGGCGGATGTTCAGGCACCTGCACATCGTCGCGTGCTCGCCGCGCAGCGGCACCACGTTGTTGCACGAGGCGATGGTTACCTGCTTCCGGGCCGACAGGCACTACGACCACGAGATCCGCTTCAACCGCGTCAGCGCGGAAGACGGGCAGATCGTCATCACCAAGCGACCGAAGGACACGATGTACATGCCGGACGTGATCGACGACGACCCGGAACTGTACGTCATCTATCTGCTGCGCGATCCGCGGGACGTGATCGTGAGCCGGCACGGCAAGGACGACAGCATCTACTACTCCAATGTCCGGCTCTGGCGGCAGATGCACGCGCACGCAAAGAGAATGTACGGCAATGAGCGATTCCTGGCCCTGCGCTACGAGGACTTCGTACGGGATCCGGACGCGGCGCAGGCGACGATACTCGGGAAATTCCCGTGGCTGGACAAGTTGCATGCCTTCTCCGGGTATCACGAGCACGCCCGGGTCTCCGAAAAGTCGGCGACGGCGATGCACGGCGTGCGGCCGATCGCGCCGACGAGCGTCGGCGTCTGGACCCGTTTTCCCGGCCGCATCAAGGCGCAGCAGCTGCGGCACGGCTCGCTGACGCCGGACCTGATCGAATGCGGCTACGAGACCTCCGCGGACTGGGAGCGCGTGCTCGACGACGTCGAACCCGATTTCTCGAAGAGCCTCTATCCGGAGAGACTCCGGTTCTGGCGCCGCTGGGCGCAGCGGCTCGACGCCCGCCGCAAGATCGCCAGGTACCGTCGGATGC
>JBAUVS010000018.1:0-8174 GCA_049583345.1 Woeseiaceae bacterium | reverse complement strand
TTCGGCAGGCGGCGGCGCCGGCAGATCTTCCCACGCGATTTCCGGCCGGCTCGCGCCGGCGTCGCTCTCGTCGACGACGGCGCAACCACCGAGAGCCAGCAGTAAAAGAACCAGGAGCTGCAGGAGCAGCGATTTTGCGATCATCTCGAGTCCCTCGCGGAGGCTTCCTTCACCGCCTCCGGATACAGGCTCAGCACGATCCGGTCCGAGCCGCGCGCGAGCGTTACACGACCGGGATCGATCGACGTCACGACCGCGTCGCCGATCCGGCTGCCGATCCCGACGACCCGGTCGCCGATGACCGCGCTCCGCATCGAAGGCGAGATGTTCGTGGACACGAGTCGGAGGCGGTCGCCCGTCTGCTTCGATCCGGGCGCGAGCGAGTAAGGCGGTCGTGTCGGGTCGCGAACGGGAGGCTCATCGGCAGCCGCCGCCGCCCACAGCGCGGTTGTACACACAACCGCCAAAATCAGACTTGCAGCGCCGTCAGACACGGATCCATTCCTTTCTGAGACTCACCGCGTAAACGTGCAGCCTGAATTCACCCGGCGCGAAACCGTGAGCTTTGATGTCCAGACCCGACCAGTACAGTCGCCACGGCAGCCTTTCCAGCTTTCGCATGCACTGGAGCAGTCCGAAGTAGTCTCCCTTGAGATCGATCACGAGCCCGTGTCTGTACAGCACAGGAAGATTGCTGTCCGGATCGTTGACCAGCTCTTGCGCCGGTTCCGAGTGCATTCCCGTGATTCGCATTCCCTGGACCGTCCCGATCATGTCCCGCAGCATTGCGGGCATCTGTTCAGGCGCGAGGACCTGCAGGGTCTGTCCACGCAGGCGCTCGTCCAGATCGCCGATCTTGTTGGCCAGTACGTCGAGCTGTTCGCGGATCGCCGTGTCGGGATCCTCTGCCTCCTTTTCCTCCAGAGCCGTGAGCTCGGACTGCAACGATTCCTGCTGCCCCTCCAGCGAAGTCACGGTTTCTTGAGCCGCTTGCGCCCTGTGGCGTTGCGGGCCCCACCACATCCCTTCGAACGCCAGCGCCGTAACGGCCAGGATTGCCACCGCGAGAATCGCGCGCTCGCGCTGCATGCGGCCGTCGTACCAGGCCATCGCCTGCCGCAGATACGCCATCACGGCTGAACCTCCCCGTCCGCCAACGCGACGCAGGCTTGTGCCGCATCCCCCGCGTCGCCGCAGGCGCTGGCGAGGGTGAATTGAAGCGGCCCCGTCCCTTTCTCGTCCTCGGACATCGACAGGATCTGGAACGGTGTGCCTGCCATCACGGGTTCATGGCGCAGTTCCGTCAGGAAACGCGGCACGAGTTGCGCATCGAGAGTCCGGCCGCTGAGCAGTACCTGCCTGCCGCCGTCGCCGATCTCGATGTGGTCCAGCCACAATCCCCTGGGGAATCGCCGTCCGAATGCGACCAGATAATCCGAGAACCCCGCCGTGTTGCCTACCGATTTGCCGCTCAGGAGATTCATCACCCTGGACTTGTCGTCCGCTTCGCGTTCCCGGCGCTGCAATTCGGCGACCAGCGCCGGGTCGGCATTGCGATCTGCGAGGAACTGGCTGCGTTCCTGCAGATCCGAAATCAACTCGTCGATGCGGTTATTGAGCTCGCTCGTGCGCCGTGCCAGCGAATCGTTGCGGGTGTCGTACCAGACTCCGGCCCCTATGCCGAGCACGATCAGCCCGAGCACGGCGATGCCGAGGTGTCGCGCGGTCGGGTTTCGGGACCGCACGCCGGAGGAAGTCAGCAACAGATTGATGTCCTGGCTCATGTCGCTATCTGTGCTTCGTGTGAGTCGCCATAAAGCGTCGCCGCGCCGCCGAGCGCGAAGTAGGCTTCGGGCAAGCCGTAGTCGGGTGTCTTCGACGGCGCCGGCTTCAGATCGGCCGCCAACTCGAGTGCCGACACGGGCAGGCCGATCACGTCGCTCGCCTGGCGCATGAACGCCATGAAGTTCTGCTCGGCGGGCCCCGCCAGGATGCGATGGATACCGCCTGCGGCGAAATGACTGTCGAAATAGTCGATGGTGCGCCTCAACTCGAGCGGCAAGGTGCCATGTATGCCGGTTGCGAGCACATCGACGGGCTTCACGCTGTTCAGCCCGTAGTCGAGGCGCCGCGAAAGCTGTATCTCGCCGTTGCGTGTGACAAGGATGATCCCCTGCCGTCCCGCGAGGAAAACCGTGGCAACCGCCTCATCGGAGTTCGATGCGGCCGTGGCGAGTTCTCGTATCGCCATTTCCGCGACCGTGATCCTCTCGGGCGTGAGCCCGGCCCTGCGTACAGTACCGGCGAGTTCGCGCACGGACCGCGCCGGCGCGGCGATCACGTTCAACATCGGCGTACGCAGACGTTCGTTCGGTTGAGGCCCGTCGAACACCTGGATTACCGCCTCATCCACGGGATAATCCAGTGAATTTGCGATCAGCCAGCGCGCCGCGTCCACGAGCTCCGCGTCTTCCACGGCGGGACGGTCGACCTGCAGCAGGCTGTAGGTACCGGGGGACAGTGTGATGGCCGTCGGGCTGCCGCGCAGGCCCAACTCGGTCACGACACCGGCCAGCGACTTGATCTGTGCCGCGGGCTCCGTCGGCAATTCCCGAATGTGAACGGCGGGCAGCCCGGACCGCGGCATTACGGCCACGGCCAACGCCCGATTGAGGCTGATGCCGACCGGGGTGGAGCCGCGACTACCGGGCGCCAATGACCTGATCGCTTTGAGCATCGTCGAAGTATGAAGGACGGGTCTTCCGGCTTATGTGAAATAGGTCCCAAATCAGGGGGATACGAGCTGCGGGCCGCCGGGACGGGTTTTGGTCTAGACTACGCGGAGGCCGGTCGGCAATCACGGGTACATGAGCGTCGGGACCAGCTGCTGGTATTGAGGGCGATCCGGCGTTGCGAACAATCCAAAACAACGAGAGGGGATACTCCATGGCACATAAATATGACGGCGGGTGCGACCACGTCCACACGCATGCAGACAAGAACCCGATGGACGTTCACATCTGCCATTGCTCTGTCTGCAAACGAGTCACCGGGCAACCCAGCACGCACGTCGTGTTCTTCAATCACGGCGATCTCGCGGTCGACAACGCCAAGGGCCTGAAGCGCATGCCCTTCAACGACCAGAACCCCAACGGGCCGCTCGAGCTCTGCGTCTGCGCGGAGTGCGGCACGCCCATCATGCTCGACGACAAGCAGCGGCGGATCCGCGCGGTCGTGCCGAACCTGATGGGTTTCGATCCCGACAGCCTGCCGGCGACCTATCACGCCTTCTACGATGCATCGACCGGCGAGGCGCAACCGAAAGACGGGCGCCCGGTGTATGACGGCCTGCGCCCGGACTTCGTCTGGCCGACCCCGGCATAAGGCCCGGAGCCCGGACGGGCTCCTGACATTGCGCCTAAACGCCGACTTTTCGAAGCGAGTCGTCGTCCGACCGGACGATTACCGATGGGTCGACTCGCCGTCGCCGGGCGTCGAGCGAATGATGCTCGACCGCATCGGCGATGAAGTCGCGCGTGCCACGTCGCTGGTCCGATACGCACCGAACAGCTCCTTCCCCAGCCACGTACACGGAGGCGGGGAGGAGTTTCTCGTTCTGGAGGGCGAATTCGGCGACGAGCGCGGGACCTACCCGGTCGGCAGCTACGTCAGGAACCCGATCGGCACTTCGCATTCGCCCCGCATCGGCGAGCAAGGCTGCGTCATCTTCGTCAAGCTGCGCCAGTTCGAAGAAGAGGACGACGCGAGTGTCGTCATCGACACGCGCGAGGCCAAATGGCCGACGGAATATGCGGCCGGCTTCGAAGTGCTGCCGCTGCATCGGTTCCGGGACGAACGCGTGTACCTTGTCCGTTGGGCGCCGAACACCCCATACAACGAACACACGCACGAAGGCGGCGAGGAGATTTTCGTCATCGAGGGGCTGTTTGCGGACGAGGACGGGGATTATCCGGTTGGCACCTGGGTACGCTACCCGCCGGGCAGCCACCACATCGCCTTCACGCGCGACGAGGGCGCGTTGTTGTACCTCAAGTCAGGGCACCTGCGGGGCTAGGGAGCCTCGCTGTACGAAACGGTCGTGTACCGCAGGAACTCGAGTTTGTCCGACCAGTAATCCGCCGGCAGCCCGCTCTTGGCCTTGAGCGCGGCAAGGAACATCCGGGGTTCCGACAACGAGTCCCAGACTTTCGGCAGGAACGTGGCGCGGCGTGCGCCTTCGGCAATGACCAGCCCGTCGATCCCCGGCACCAGTTGCACGAGCAGATCCGCCTCGTCGTTCGCCGTGACCGGTTCCAGCGCAGACAGTACCGATACCTCGAGATTGATGACCTCGAGTTCCTGCGGCACGACGGCAACGAAGCGAGGATCGGCGAAGGCGGCTCGGAATGAGGAATAGGCGACGTCGTTCGCGAGCGGCTCGATTGCCTCCAGCCTGCCGCAGCAACCACGGAGTTCGCCGTCGAGGCGCAAGGTCGTAAACGTCGCGGCCGGTTCGGCCAGTGCCGGCAGGTATGCTGCGCCATCGACCGGCAGCGGGACGCCGTGTTCGAAGCCGTGCCCGATCGAGGCCCGCGCGATGCGCAGGATCTCGGCCCCCAGGGAGGCGTCGACTGCGGTTCGGGCAGGGGCGGTCGAGGGCTTCACAGGATTGCTGGACGGCTGGAAAACATGCTTGTTTATTGGGGATGCGGTGCCATATTACAAGGATGGTCGACACCGTGGTGAGTACCAGGTACTGGCACCGCGAGCCCGACGGCCGCCTGCAGTGCGACGTCTGCCCGCGTCATTGCCGGCTGCGCGAAGGCCAGCGCGGCCTCTGCTACGTGCGCCAGCGACTGGACGACGAAGTCAAGCTCGTCAGCTATGGCCGCTCGTCGGGCTTCTGCGTGGACCCGATCGAGAAGAAGCCGCTCAATCACTTCCATCCCGGCAGCAGCGTGCTCTCTTTCGGCACGGCGGGCTGCAACCTGGCCTGCAAGTTCTGCCAGAACTGGGACATGTCGAAGTCACGTGAGATGGACACGCTGGCCGACCGGGCGATGCCGGAGCGCCTCGCCGAGGCGGCAGCGGAATACGGCTGCCGCAGTGTCGCGTTCACCTATAACGACCCGGTGATTTTTCTCGAATACGCCGTCGACGTGGCCAGCGCCTGCCGCGAGAAAGGCGTTGCGACCGTCGCCGTCACGGCGGGTTACATCGATCCGGAGCCGCGAGTCGAGTTCTACCGTGCGATGGACGCGGCCAACGTCGACCTGAAAGCCTTCACGGACCGCTTCTACCACAAGATCTGCGGCGGACACCTGGCGCCGGTCCTCGAGACGCTGGAATACATCCGCCACGAGACGGACACCTGGCTGGAGCTGACGACGCTGCTGATCCCCGGCGAGAACGACTCCGACGCGGAAATCGACGCAATGACCCGCTGGGTGGCCGACAAGCTGGGACCCGATGTGCCGATGCATTTCACGGCCTTCCACCCGGACTGGAAGATGCTCGACATCGCCCCGACGCCGGCGGCGACGCTCAGCCGTGCGCGCCGTATCGCGATGGACAACGGCGTGCACTACGCCTACACCGGCAACGTGCACGACAGCACCGGCGGCAGCACGTACTGCCCGAACTGCGCGGCGCTGGTGATCGAACGCGACTGGTACCGGCTCGGCACGTGGAACCTCGACGCGAACGGGGCGTGCCTCGGCTGCGGCACACCGATTCCCGGCCATTTCGACGCCACGCCCGGGCACCACGGCGCGCGCCGAATCCCGGTGCGCTTGGCATTCTGAATGCGGATCGCGGCTGAAACCGCGATCATCCGACCGTGCGATCGATTTCGGCCGCGAGTTCGCGTACCGCCTGCGTGACCTCGACGGGATAATCCGCCTGCCGCTGCAGCGAGCACAGCGCCTCGGGTAACGCGGCCAGGGACGCCCGCGTCCGCTCTCGTATCGTCTCGAGCGGCTCCGGCTCCTGCAGCCGCGTCCCGCCGCGCATCACCGGCACCAGCAGGCGATCGCCCGGCAGGTCCTCGGTCTCCAGGCCGATGGCATCGCCGGCATATCGTCCATCCGCCCCGCTGGTCCGGAACACCTGCTTGCGGCCCGGCCAGGTCGCCTTTCCGGACGAGCGCTTGCGGCGTGCCTCACCGGCATACTCCTGCAGCTTGTAGGCACAATCGAGATACGGTGCATCCGTCGAGATATCGAGCTCGGTGCCGATTCCGAAGCCGTCGATCGGAGCGCCGCCGCGGATGATGCGTTCGATTTCGTATTCGTTGAGGCTGCCGCTCGCGAAGATGCGGACCTCCCGCGCGCCGTTCGCATCGAGGATGTCGCGCACCTTGCCGGACAAGCTCGCGAGATCGCCGCTGTCGATGCGCACCGCCCGCACCTCGATCCCGTCCTTGCGCAACTTCGGCACCAGGTCCGCGACCTTGCGCGCGCCGCGCAGCGTGTCATAGGTGTCGATCAGCAATACGACGTTGTCTGGGAAGGAATGCGAGAAGGCTTCGAACGCGGCCTGCTCGCTATCGTGCGCCTGCACGAAGGAGTGCGCCATCGTGCCGTACAGCGGGATCCCGAAGGTCCGGCCGGCCAGCACCGTGGCCGTGCCACCGAAACCGGCAACGTAAGCGGCCCGTGCCGCGAGCAGTGCAGCTTCCGCACCGTGCGCGCGGCGCATCCCGAAATCGACCAGCAACTTGCCTGGCGCGGCCAGTACCGAGCGGGCCGCCTTGCTCGCGATGAGCGTCTGGAAGTGGATCAGGTTGATGAGCCGGCTCTCGACGAGTTGCGCCTGCGGCAACGGCGCCACGATACGTACGATCGGCTCGTCGGCGAACACGACCGTTCCTTCGGGCACGGCATACACGTCGCCAGTGAAGCGGAAGCCGCGCAGGTACTCGCGCAGTTTCCGATCTGCGACACCCTGCTCTGCGAGCCAATCGAGTTCACCGTCATCGAATACCAGCGTCCCGAGCACGTCGAGTAGCTGCTCGAGCCCGGCCGCGAGCAGGAAATTGCGTTGCGCTGGCAGGCGTCTTGCGAAGAATTCGAACACGGCCTCGCCCAGCATGTCGCGCGCCACGTAGCTCCTCAGCATCGTGAGCTGGTACAGATCCGTGAGCAGCGCGCTGCGCGTACTGGTGAGCCAGCGCGGCGTTTGTCCGGCGTTCATTCCGTCAGGCAGCCACGTCCAGATTCCGCAACCGCACGGTCGACGCACCGAGGCTGCCGCCCGGAAGGAAATCCCGCTGCACGTCGACGATGGCCAGCGCGTCGCCCTGCTGCAAAGTCGTGGGTTCTGCCACGCCCGTCTCCTCTCGCACCGGTGTGCTTCACCGTAGCAGATGTCCGGGCGCAAACCCAGACGCGCACCTGCCGCAAGGAACCCGTAACATACACGCCCATGTCCGGTACCGGCACCGCAGTCCCGCACAAGGATCATGTCGTACTCGGCATGTCTGCGGCGCTGGGCGCGTTCCTCGCGTTCACGGTGATGAACGTACTCGCAAAGCTGCTGGCGGCGCGGCATTCGGTGGTCGAGATCGCGTTCTACCGGAACCTGGTCGCACTCGTGCCGTTCCTGATTATGGCCTTCGGGCTGGGGCGCCGGGACATGCTGCGTATCCGCAGCAAACCACGCTGGGTCATTGCCCGCGCGGTGCTGGGGACCGCCTCGCTGACGATGACCTTCCTCGCCTACAAGCTGATGCCGATGGCGGAAACGACGGCCTTCCTGTTCACGGCATCGCTGTTCATTCCGATCTTCGGCATCGTCTTCCTGCACGAACGGGTCGGCGTCTACCGCTGGTCGGCGGTCGCGGCCGGCTTCATCGGCGTGCTGATCATGCTGCGCCCCTCGGGCGGGGCCTACGCGGCAGGCGTGGCAATCGCCCTGACCGCGGCCCTGCTGCAGGCCGGGATGCAGACGATGCTGCGCCACCTGGGACGTTACGAACTGCCGGAGACGGTGACGTTCTATTTTTTCCTGATCGGGATGGTGGTTACCGGCATCGCATTGCCGTTCATCGCCGTCGAGCCGACGCCGGCCGAGATCCCGTTGCTGCTGGGCGTCGGCCTCTCCGGCGCAGCCGCGCAGTTTCTGCTGTCCACGGCATTCCGGAACGCTCCGGCAGCAATCGTGACCGTATTCAA
>JBAUVS010000017.1:0-2712 GCA_049583345.1 Woeseiaceae bacterium | reverse complement strand
ACGATTCGTCATTGCGAGCGAAGCGAAGCAATCCAGTGTTTGAGATCAACGACCTGTGGATTGCCGCGTCGCTTCGCTCCTCGCAATGACGAATTAATCAGAATTTCCCTAGACCAAGATATTAATGTGTGACGATGAGGTTTGCGCGCGGTACGAATGCGTCCAGCACAACCGGCGCTTTCGGCTCACGGTCTTCCTTTCCATACTCCCCAGAATGTCGTTCGCATGAACGGTGTCGTATGGAACCCGCGGATATCATCGCGCGTTGCGTCGTGGTACTCAAAATTGAACAGCGCCAGGGTAGGGACTTCTTCGAGCATCTGCCGATGCAGATCATCGAAAACGTGCTGTAGGGCCGTCCGGTCCGTCAGGGCCTGCGCGACGCGCAGTTGCTGGAAGGCGTCGTCGCTATCCCACTGAAACCGCGCCTTTTCGCCTTTCGGCCCGATGAATTTCCCATACACGAGCAGGGGGTGATCTCGCCCTCCCTGGCCGAAGGATTGCAATTGAAATGTGCCGTTGCGATAGCGATCATCGAGTTGCTCCTTCCACGGTAGTACCGTGAGTACCGCATTCATGCCTACGGCACGCAGCATGCTGCGTACGATCACGGCAATACGATACATTTCCGGGAACTCGTCACGGTTCGCAAGGATTTCGATCTTGCGACCATCGTAGCCTGCTTCGCGGAGCAACTTACGGGCTGCCGAGGGATCAAATGGGTGACCCTCGCGCTGCGCGGCGGAATAGAATTCGCTGTTGGTTGAGATCACCGACGGATTGCCGGATTGCCGGCCATCGGTGAGCACGGCTGCGATGTAGTCGATGTCGATGGCCTGGGCAATAGCGCGACGTACGCGCACGTCGGACAGCAATGGGTCGGAAGTCTGGATCAACAAGTTCCAGAAGTTGATAGTCGACGTGCTGCGAAGCTGTATGCCTTCGACGTTTTCGAGTCGTGTTCGTTCCTCCGCCCCGAGGTCCATTACGACGTCTATGTTGCCTTGCTTGAGTGCGTCGATTTGTGCCTCGCGCTGCGGGATGATCTCGAACCGAATCTCGTCGGCGTAGGCGATTTTGGCCCCGGCATATCCGTCTCGGGGTTCGCTGCGCGGGACGTAGTCGCGGAAGCGCCGGAGCACGACCTCCTTACCCTTGTCCCACCTTACGAACTCGTATGGACCGGTGCCGATGAAGTGCGACCAGGGCGCATCCCCCTTCATCGAGTCGCGATGAAAGATCAACGGCGGACAGGCAACGTCGGCCATCCGTGCGAGGAACAAGGCGCTCGGCGCCGCAAGGCGGAAGGTGACGGTAGCAGGCGTCGTCGCCTCGATGGCGACGACGTGCGCGCCGTTCGTCCGGTCCATGATTGTGCCGGTGCCGTCGTAATACGGGAGACACTCCCAGTCGTTGTCCGGGTTGAGGTAGAAATTGCGCCACGCGTACACGACGTCGTCGGCTGTCACGGGCGCGCCGTTGTGGAACCTCGCACCGTCGCGCAATCGAAAGGTGTAACTTAGACCGTCGTCGGAGACTCGGATCGATTGCGCCAGCATCGGCGCGACACTCATGTCGTCGCGCAGCGCCACCAGCGCCTCGCCGATGTGCTGCGCGATGATCTCTCCGGGCGAATGAAGGTCATGCGCAGGATTCAGGATGACGGGCTCGGCATCGACCGCGACCCGCAGCGTGGCAAATCGTTGCGGTTCGGCGGCGTGCGCGGCCAATGGCAATGCGAGTGCCAGCAGGCCCGGCAACATGAAGGATCGGATTCTGGCGGTCATTTGCATCTCCTCGTTCGTCTGCGTGGTGTGCCCGGCCCGCGTCAGCTCGCCCGGCGGTAGGCAGCAAGATGGCCGGGCGAGACCTCGACGAATTCGACCGGCTGCTCTCCGGATTCCGTTTCCGGGCGGTCGTCGATCGCGAATCCCGGGGGCGGCGCGGGCACCTCGGCGTGTCGATCGGCCAGGCGATAGCTGCCCGGTGTCACCGTGATCAGTTCGGGAACGGCGTTCAGCAACGCGCAGGTATACGGATGATGGGGCCGGTCGAGGATCTCGTCGCGGGGGCCGCTCTCGACGGCCTGCCCGCGGTACATGACGACGATGCGGTCGGCGACCTCGCCGACCACGCCAAGGTCGTGGCTGATGAACAGATAGCTGAAACCCATGTGTCGCTGCAGCGACTTCAGGAGACGGAGGACCTGCGACTGTACCGTGAGGTCCAGTGCCGACACGGCCTCGTCCGCGACGATCACGGTCGGTCGCGTGATGATCGCGCGCGCGATACTGATTCGCTGGCGCTGGCCGCCAGACAATTCGTGCGGATACCGGTTCACCCAGTCCGGATCGATGCCGACGTCCGCCAGTGTCTGCTTCACCCGGTCAGAACGCGCCTTGCGCGTGAGTCCTCGCGCAAAGCGCAAGCCCTCCCCGACGATCGCGCCAAGACGCTGCCGCGGGTCCAGCGACGAGTAGGGATCCTGGAACACGATCTGCATGCTGCGGCGTATGACGCGACTCTCCTTTCGGTTCAGCGTATCGAGATCGCGCGTGCCGACCGCGATCGAGCCCGACGATTTGTCGACCAGCCGCAGCAATGCACGTCCGAGCGTCGTTTTGCCCGAACCGGACTCGCCAACGACCGCCAGCGTTTCGTTGCGGTGGATGTCCAGGGACACGCCGTCCACGGCGCGGACTGTACGCTTGC
>JBAUVS010000016.1:0-5469 GCA_049583345.1 Woeseiaceae bacterium | reverse complement strand
TCTTGATGTGATACTCGATCCACTCGCTGTGAATCGAGATGTCCCCTTCGTGAAAGAAGAAATTCGGGTGCGATTCCAGGCGTTTTATGGCGGCATTGTTGAGATCCATGCCGTGGACTTCGTAATGATCTTCCTGCAGCAGTCGTTCGCTGAGGAAGTTGCCGATGAAGCCGTTGATGCCCAGTATCAGTACGCGCGTCTTGCGGCTCGTCGTCACGCGCCGTTCCGGCGCCTTCTGCAGCCGCGACCCCTCCACCAGGGACAGATCCTCGGCGAGCTGCTCACCGCGCGAGTAGATCCCGTCGCGCTGCTGCGCGTAGTTGACGCGCAGCACGCCCTCGCCACAACTCACCTCCAGCGGATCGGCCGACAGGATGGTGCCGGGCGGCTTGTCGTGCGACGCCGCGCGGGCCTCGGCCTGCCAGATCAGCAACTTGTTCGAGCCCGCATACGTGAATGCGCCGGGATAGGGGCGCGTCACGGCCCGCACGAGATTCGCGATCTCCTGCGCCGAATTGCCCCAATCGATCTCGCCGTCCGCCGGCTTGCGGCGGCCGAAATACGTCGCGGCGGAGGCATCCTGCGGCATCCGCGGCGCCTTGCCGGCACGGATCAGCGGCAGATACTCGGCGAGCATGGCTTCGGCCGCCGCGGCGAGATTGCGGTTGAGCGTCGCGGCATCGTCCTGCGCCCCGATCGGTACGGCCCGCTGGCAGACGATGTCGCCAGCGTCCGGCTGCGGCGTCATGTAATGCAAGGTCACGCCGGTCTCGGTCTCGCCGTTCAGGATGGCCCAGTTCGCCGGCGCACAGCCTCGATACCTGGGTAGCAGCGAGCCGTGCAGATTGAGACAACCCGCGCGCGGTATCGCCAGCAGTTCTGCGGAGACGAGCTTGCGATAATAGAACGAGAACAGGATGTCAGGCTCGAGCTCGCGGATCCGCTGCAGCCAGAGCGGGTGATTGATGTCCGTGGGCGCGAACACCGGCAAATCCCTGTGTGCCGCAAGCTCTGCGACCGACCTGAACCAGATGTTCTCGTTCTGTGCATCCGCGTGCGTGATGACCGCGGCGATGTCGAATCCGTTCGCCAGCAAAGACTCGATCCCGACACAGCCCATGTCGTGATAGGCAAGAACAATTGTCCGCATTAACGTCCCTTCAATATCGATAGGTGCATTGAATTACCGCAGGACCGCTCAGGGCCCGCTCCGCTGCCAGATTGCCAGGTAACGCCGCGGGCCGAAATTGCGCTCCTGCACCAGCTCATACCCTGATTCCGGTTTCAGCGCCACTGTCCGACCGTGCTTGCCCTGAACCACGACAAAGCCCGGCTTGATTTGTTCGACCTGGTCGTCGTCCAGGGCCACAACGCGCCGTCCGGTAACGAACGGCACGATCCCGACGAACGTCTCATCGATGTCCCCGACGGCGTAGATGGCCTGCCCGGCAGGAATCTGCTCGTCGATCCAGGCGACGAAGGGTCGCATGCTGATCTCCGGTGCCATCAGCCGGACCACGACGACGAGCAATCCGAACACGCCGGCCAGCGTCGCCGTGCCGAGCGCGACGAGCGCCGCGCTCTCGCGGCGCATCCGGGACACTATGATCAACGCCGACAGGACGACGGCGAGCGCGACCAGATAGCCGACCGCAAGCGCATCCGGGTGCTGCACGTGGTTCATTACGGCAGCGGCCGGAGCGGCGGCGAATGCCGCGACCAGCGCGACCTGGATCCACCAGGGCCAGGCGCTTACGGCCCGCGCCCCGGCACGTCGGAACCACGCCGCGGCGTGTACCGCGAGCAGCAGTGCCAGTGGCGGCAGTAACGGGAGCAGGTAGATCTCGCGTTTGGTCGTCGACGCACTCAGGATCAGCAGCATGCCCAGGCATACGGCGGCGAGATAGCGGCGCAGCTCGACCGCGGGCATTCGATCGTCCCGCCAGCGGCTCGGCCGGAACAGGTCCACGAACGGCACCCACCAGGGCAGGACGGCGACCGGCAAGGCGGTCAGGTAGTAATAGAACGGCCGGCCGTGGCCGGTCGATTCCGGTGTCGTGAAACGCTGCACGTGATTCACCCAGAACCATTCCTTGACCGCGTCGTAGCCGGCCTCGCGGTATACGAGCCAGGCGAACAGGCCGGTTGCCGCAAGCACGACGGCGACCCCTGCGACCGGGTACAGCGCCCGGACGACTTGCAGGCTGCGCTTGCTGACGGCAAACACGATGATGCCGCTGCCCAGCAAGATGGGTCCGATCAGACCCTTGGTCCACAACGCCAGCACCAGTGCGACGTAGAACACGGCCGCGACAGCGAGCCCGCCCCGTTCGCGGATGAGGTCCCAGCCCGCCCAGCACGCGATGCTGAGCCACAGCATGAGCAGCGGATCGATGAGCACCCAGTGCGAAGAGACCAGGAATTGCGCGCTCGTCGCCAGGCCGAATGCCGCGAGCAGCCCGACACCGGCGGAAAAGTCGCGACGCCCCCAGAGGAATACGACCACCAGCGTCAGGAAACTCGCCGCGGCACTCACGCTGCGCGCCAGGGCCGGCGATGATTTGCCGAAGGTCGCGAACACGCCGGCGACGGTCCAGTAATACAGTGGCGGCTTCTCGATGAACGGGTGCCCGTTCAGCGTCGGCACGACGCTCGGTGCGAGCCACATCTCCCGGCTGATCTCGGCTTCCCGCGGCTCGTCCGGCGTCCACAGATCCCGCCCGATCGCGAGCCAACAGGCGACGAACAACAAGCCGAGGACGACGAGCGTGCTGCGCGGTCCGGGCCCCGCCGCCCACGATGTCGGTGCCGCTCCGGGGCCGTTCATGCCGGCCTCTGGCGCGCCCTTCGCTCACCTTCGGCAAGCTGCATCGTCGACTCCGCCCCGGATGCGTCGACGCCGCCGACCGTCTCACGCACCAGGTAGCGGGGCCTGCCCTGCACGTCTCTGGAGATCCTGCCGATGTACTCGCCGAGCAGTCCCATGCCGAGGAGTTGCACGCCCAGGAATATGAACAGCACCGCGAAGATCGTAAACACGCCCTCCGCCGCCCAGTCCGGACCCAGTACGAAGCGCAGGACCAGCAACAGGAAACCGAACGCTGCCCCGAGCAGGGCCAGGCCCGTGCCGATGATACTCAGCAGGCGCAGCGGTACCGTCGAGGCACTGACCACCAGGTCGAAATACAGATTGAGGAGTGACCAGATGCTGTACTTGGATTTGCCGGCACTGCGTTCGGCGTGCTCGACGAGCACCTCGCCCGCATGGCCGGCGAAGGAATTCGCGAGCGCCGGAATGTACGCGCTGCGCTCCCCGCATTCGAGGATCGCATCCACGATATCCCGGCGATACGCGCGCAGCATGCAACCATAGTCTCCGACGGCGATGCCGCCGAGGCGGTGCATGATCCCGTTCATGATCCGGGACGCGAGTTTCCGGAAAATCGAGTCCTGCCGCTTGCGGCGCACGCCTCCCACCACGTCGCAGCCCTGCCGGATGGCATCGAGAAGCTTCGGAATCTCCTCGGGAGGATTCTGCAGGTCTGCATCGAGGGTGACGACGACGTCGCCGCGCGCGGCTGCGAGTCCCGCCCGGACCGCCGCATGCTGGCCGTAGTTCCGGTTCAGCAACACGCCCAGCACGTGCACCGGGTCTCGATTCGCGGCTTCCCGGATCAGCGCCTCCGACGCGTCGGAACTGCCGTCGTTGACGAGCACGATCTCGAAATCGTCCTGCAGGCCCGAGCCGACCTCGAGACAACGCTCGATCAGCTCCGGCAGGTTGGCCTCTTCGTTGTATACCGGGATGACGAATGAGACGAGATCGGCACTCAATTTTTGCCCCCGTCGACAATGGCCCTGATCGCGTCGACGACCCGATCCACATCGGAGCGCTGCATGTCCGGAAACATCGGCAGGGAGACGATCCGCTCCGAGTTCCATTCCGTATTCTTAAGCGACGAGGCGACCAGGTCCATCGACCGGTAGTACGCGTGCGTGTGCGCGGCACGAAAATGCAGCCCCGTGCCGATGTTGCGCGCCTTCATCTCTGCCATGAACGCGTCCCGATCGATCCCCGTGCGTTCGGGCTCGATCCGGACGATATACAGATGCCATACATGGCCCATCGGGTAATCCGGAATGCCGAGGGGCGTGACGCCGTCGATGCCGGCGAGCGATTCCGCATAGTATCCAGCCAACGCCGCGCGCCGCGCATTCATGTCATCGAGTCGCGCGAGCTGGCTCACTCCCAGCGCGGCGTTCATGTCGGGCAGGTTGTACTTGTAGCCGGGTTCCAGCACCTGCGCCTGCGGCGCACGGCCCTGGGTCTCCCGCTGGAACGTGTCCTGGCCGAGGCCGTGAAATCGCAAGCGGCGGATCTCGTCGGCGAGGTCGTCGCGGTCCGTGCAGACCATCCCGCCTTCACCGGTCGTCATGTTCTTGATGGGATGAAACGAGAACACCGTGGTACCCCGGGCGCCGATCGGCCGCTCCTTGTAGGTCGTCCCCGCGGCATGTGCGGCGTCTTCGATCACCATCGCTCCGTGGCGTTCTGCGAGCGCATAGATCGGGTCGAGGTCGACCGAGGCGCCGGCATAATGCACGGGCACGATGAGCCTGGTCCGCTCGCTCATTGCCGGTTCGATCAGTTCGGCGCTGGTCATGAGCGTATCCCGGTCGATGTCGACGAACACCGGCGTGGCACCGCGCAGCACGATCAGGTTGACGGTGGAGACCCAGGTCATGGACGGGGTGATGACTTCGTCACCGGGTCCTATCCCGAGCGCGTGGAACAGCAGATGCATCCCCGCCGTCGCGGACGTCAGGGTGACGGCATGGACGCCACCGAGCCGTTTCGAAAACTGCTCCTCGAGTTCGGCGCAGCGGCTGCCGGTCGTGAGCCAGCCCGACTCCAGAACGGCCTGCACGGCGTCGAGATCGGCGCGGGTGATCGACGGCCGCGAAAACGGCAGGAATGCCGATTCGGCGCCGGATTGCGAGCGAGCCTTCGTAACAGAATGAGTCAACTGAATGCTCCCTTCGCTCGGCGGGTCATGATGTCGGTTAGACCGCAGTACGCGTAAAAAATCGGCTCATTCCCGCGTTGCTGCCGCGAGAGCTTAAGGCATAGGCCCGCTCAGGTCCATTGCGGCCGGCGGCCTACATTGGGACTTCTCAATGTTCGGCCAACGTTGCGGTAATGAGTGCGGCGGTATGGTCGCGCGGTGCCTTTTACCACGGCCTCAAGATCGAAATCTCGTGCGGCCTCCCGGCTCGGCACGGTGCTCATCTGTTCCGCGCTGATCGGCGCCTGCGCAACCTACACGGCGGCACCGGTTGACGTACACGACGTGGCCGACGTGCAGCGCGGGCGGGCACTGCAGATGGACGCCGTCGACGCGGAACTGGCCCGGATCGCTCCCGACTATGGCTGGCAGGGAGGCGAATGGAACCCGCTCACCCTGCTGG
>JBAUVS010000015.1:0-5155 GCA_049583345.1 Woeseiaceae bacterium | reverse complement strand
CCCGTGAAGCCCCGCGGGATGTCGTCGGCCAGTACGGCGGCCTGGTTCGGCCGCATCATGTTGATCGCGACCGCCAGCGCGACGGTGGCGAACACCGCCGCCAGTACGCGGCCGCCGACGTGCGCGGCAACGATCGTGCCGGCGACGGAGCCGGCCAGGATGAACGGCGCCCAGTAGATCACCACGCCGAAGTCGATGGAGCCCTTGCGATAGTGCGCGAAGGATGACGAGACCGACGTCAGCACGATCGTCGCGAGCGAGGTGGCGACCGCGACATGCATGCGCACGCCGGCATCGACACCGAGGACCCCGAGCGCCGCTTCGAGCGCCGGAACGATAACGATGCCGCCGCCGACGCCGAGCAGGCCGGCGAGTATGCCGCCCGCGGCCCCGGTCACCAGCATCGCCAAGATCAGGCCCAGCATGTCCACGCGCGCCACTGTATCATCGCACGGCCGGCACGCGCGCCGGCCGTGCCGGCTTCCGCGTCCGATTGCGGCGCCGATGTGTCAGAATGACCGGCGATGAAGAAACGACGTCTCGGAAAGAGCGGCTTCGAGGTTTCCGAAATCGGCCTGGGTTGCTGGCAGCTCGGCGGCGATTTCGGGCCGATCGACGACGAGCGCGCGTCACGGATTCTCGATGCGGCCTACGATGCGGGCATCGATTTCTGGGACACGGCAGATGTCTATGGCGCCGGTCTCAGTGAGACGCGTGTCGCTGCAGCCGCGCACCGCCACGACGGTGTCATCGTTGCGACCAAGGTGGGGCGTGACGCCGATCTGTACCCCGACGGATACACGAAAGCCAGGGTACGCAGGAACCTGGAGGCTTCGGCTCGGCGGCTCGGCGTGGAAACGATCGATCTCGCGCAGCTGCATTGCGTGCCGCCGAAGGTACTCGAGGCGGGCGAGCTGTTGTCCTGGATGGAAGACTTCCAGGACGAAGGCTTGATCCGCCAGTTCGGGGCGAGCGTCGAGACCATCGACGAGGCACTGTTCGCCGCACGCCAGCCGCGGCTGGCCTCCTTACAGATCATCTTCAACGTCTTTCGCCAGGATGCGATCGACAGGCTGTTCCCGGTCGCCGACGAGAACGACGTCGGTATCATCGTCAGGCTTCCGCTGGCGAGCGGCGTACTGGCGGGAAAGATGAGCCGGGATCGGCAATTCGCCGAGACCGATCACCGCAATTACAACCGTCACGGCGAATCCTTCAGCCAGGGCGAGACGTTTTCCGGCATAGCCTTCGAGACGGCCCTGGACCTGGTCGAGGAACTGCGCGGCCGGGTGCCCCCGGGCCTGTCGATGGCGCAGATGGCGATGCGCTGGATCCTCGATTTCCCCGCCGTCAGTACCGTGATCGCCGGGGCGAGCCGGCCCGCACAGGTCGTCGAGAACGCGGCCGTCAGTCAGCTTGCGCCGTTGTCGCGCGAACTCCACGCGCAGCTCGCCGGGTTCTACAGAGAGCGCGTCGCCGGTGAGATCCGGGTGCCGGTCTGAAGTCCTGAATCGCGGCTGAAGCCGCGCGAGCCGGCTCCCCGTGTGACACGCTAATGTTCGCGGGTTGCGCCGTCCGGCAGCGCGAAGAACTGCAACTCGCCGAGCTCGCCTTCGAGGGATCGCAGCACTTCCGCCGGTCCGTCCTTCAGCCGCTCGACCCAGCGGTTCGCTTCGGTCCGGTAGTGTTTGTAGAGTTGGAGGCGTACCGACAGCGACAGCCGGGGCGGTTCGGCGCGCTCCTGTGCCACGGCCGCATCGAGCGAGAATGACGGCAGCGTCCCTGCGCCCTGCTTGTGGGACCAGGTCCCGGTAGACAGGTCGAAATCGTACAGAGCGAGAAATCGGTGCCCGTGCCGCGCGACGAAATGCACGGCATCGATCACGTAATCGGCTTCGGCATCGTCCATGACCCAGTGCAATCCGACGCGGCACCAGCCCGGTTTCATCCCGCAGTAGCCGCCCTGCACCGCGTGCCGGTACCGTTCGGACATGTCATGGTCGATGTGCAGCAGCCGGTGGCCGTACGGACCGGCACATGAACATCCGGCCCGTGACTGGATCCCGAACAGATCGTTCAGGAGCGCCGTGACGAACTTGTGATGCAGGTAGCGCCCCTGCTCGTCCCTGACGTTGAAGGATATGATGCCGACCCGCTGGTCCGGGTCGGGATTGCCGAGGATCTCGATGTTCTCGTCGCTGCCCCAGCTCTCCATCGCCCGCCGCGTGAGCTGCTTCTCGCGCCGCTCGATGACCTCGGCGCCCACGCGATCCTTGATCTGGAACACGAGCGCCGCCTTGAGCGTCTGCAGCACGCCGGGTGTGCCGGCCTTCTCGCGCTCCTCGATGTGGCGGATATAGTCCTGGTCTTGCGGGCCGACGTAGTCGACAGTACCTCCCGCGCTGACGCTCGGCGGCAGATCGCGCGGATAGATGCGTTCGTTGAACACGAGCACGCCGCTGGACCCGGGGCCGCCCAGGAACTTGTGCGGTGAGACGAAGATCGCGTCGATCGACGGATCCTCGCCGGCCGCTGCGGGCGGATTCATGTCGATCCGGACGTACGGTGCGCTGGCTGCAAAATCGAAGCAGGCGATCGCGCCGTGACGATGCAGCAATGCGGCGATCGCGTGCACGTCCGTGCGCATCCCGGTCACGTTCGATGCGGCCGAGAAGGAACCGATCCGCGGCCGGTCCCGATATTCGGCAGCCTGCAGCAGGGACTCCAGGTGCGCGAGGTCGATATGCCCCGCCGGATCCAGCCGCACTTCGATCGTCGTCGCCAGCGACTGACGCCAGCTCAGCTCGTTGGAATGATGTTCGTAAGGCCCTACGAATACGACCGGCTGGTGCTTGCGCAACAGGCGGCGGAACGCCTTACTGTCGCATTGCGAATCGCGCTCGTCGAGGATCCGTTCGATGTTCCTGCGGGTCGCCGGCGGCAGGGCCACGCCGAGGATCTGCTGCAGTTTGTCGATCGCCCCCGTGGCGCCGGTGCCGCAGGCGACGATCCGGCCGCCGGGACCGGCGTTGACGGAAGCCTTGATCGATTCCTCGGCCTCGTGCAGCAGCTGGCTCATGCTGCGGCCGGTGATGTCGTCCTCGGTGTGCGTGTTCGCGTACACGCGCTGCAGTCCCTGCAGATAGGCCTCGACGAAGCGCAGACAGCGGCCGGACGCAGTGTAGTCGCAATAGACCATCATGCGCTCCCCGAACGGCGTCAGGAACGTCGAATCCGCTCCGACGATTTGCTGGCGCAGCCAGGACGGGTCCAGTCGTGCTCTTGCTTCGGATGCCATGATCAAGTGATTATCGCCTCGTTGTCGCGGAAGATGCCAGCGTCCTGTCGCAGCATCCGAACCTCCGTCCTGACTGATACACTCTGCGCATCAGGAGGACGATGCGATGCAGGTGAACCCGTCAGAGCTGGTGGCCCGGGCCAAGGCGACAATCCACGAATGTTCCGTCACCGACGCACGCGGCTGCGTCGACCGCGACACGATACTCATCGATATCCGGGAACCGGACGAGTTCCGGCGCGGCTACATCCCGGGCGCGGTGCTGCTGCCCCGCGGCCTGCTTGAATTCGAGATCCACGGTCTGGTCGGGCGGCTGTGCCGCGATCCTGCGCTGCCGGTCGAAGACCAGGCGATCGTGCTCTACTGCGGTACCGGCGGACGCTCGGCGCTGGCGGCACAGACCCTGGAAGCCATGGGCTATCGCAACGTGAAGTCGATGGCCGGCGGTATCGTCGCCTGGGCACAGGCACGGCTGCCCATAGACGTCCCGGCCTGAACCTCCTGCACAGATCGGGGATAAAAAAGGGGCGGCTGGCGCCGCCCCTGTTCATTCTTCTTTGTTCGCGTGTCTGGATCGCTACGCGACTTTCACCTTGTGGGGTGTGAGGACTTCGGCTTTCGGCAGATAAATCTCCAGGATGCCTTCGGCCAGCTCGGCCTTGGCCTTGTCGATGACGACGTCGACCGGAAGACGGACTGTCCTGTAGAACTTCCCGTAAGCCATCTCGTGACGGTAGAAGTCTTCCTTCTTCTCCTCTTTCTCGATCTCACGCTTCGCTTCGATGATCAGCCGATCACCCTCGATGGTGATCTCCAGATCTTCTTTTTTCACGCCTGGCATCTCCGCGCGAACGAGGAGATCTTCTTTCCTGTCGATGATGTCGACTCTCGGCAAGAGATCGTATCCCTCTTCGTATTCGCTGAGGAGCGGCCATTTCATGGTAGTGGGTTCGAAGAAGCCTTCCATCCAGCGGCGCGGGAAATAGTTTTCGAACAACTCTTCCATGCTGCGGGTGAACGGCGTCAGCCCTCTGCCAACTGCAAGCTCTCTTTCCTTCTTCGGTAGAATGCTATGAACGTTGCGCACAGAACTCACCTCCTCGGTATTTGCGGCCGGACGCCGGGGTCCGGCGCACTATATATGGACCCAAAGTGCAAAACTGCCAATCCGTAATACCCCGCATTGAACGGCGCCGGGCGAGATTGCGAGGCCACGGCCGGGCCCTGTGTCGCCGAGCGGCCGGCACATGACAGAGCTCCAGTTCCATCGCGATCTCGCGCTTGGGGTCCTGGCGCTTTCCGTGCCGGTGTTCGCGGCGCTGATGTGGACGACGGCTCCCTATGGACGACATGCGCGCGCCGGATGGGGGCCGACGCTCCCGGCCCGGGTCGGCTGGATCGTGATGGAATGCCCGGCGGCACTGCTGTTCGCGGCAATCTATTGCAGCGGCGACCAGGCACCCGACGCGGTGCCGCTGACCCTGCTCCTGATGTGGGAATTCCACTACGTCAACCGCGCATTCGTGTACCCGCTGCACATGCGCCCGGGCGGCCGGCGCATGCCGGTCACGATCGTGGCGCTGGCTTTTCTCTTCAACGTCGCAAACGCCTACCTCAACGCCCGGTGGATCGCGCAGTTCGGCGCGTATCCGCTTGCGTGGTTCGCCAGCCCGGCGTTCGTGGCGGGCACGGCGATGTTCGCGGGCGGCGTAGCCATCAACCGATGGGCCGACGCCCGCTTGCGGGCGCTGCGTGTCGCGGGCGGACCGCGCTACTCGATCCCCGACGGCGGCCTGTTCCGACGCGTGTCCTGCCCGAACTACCTGGGCGAGATGCTCGCCTGGGCCGGCTGGGCGC
>JBAUVS010000014.1:0-3166 GCA_049583345.1 Woeseiaceae bacterium | reverse complement strand
CTGCCCGCGGCCCGCCAGAGCGTATACCCAGGCGCGTCCCAGCAGCACGGCGTCCGCCCCGAGCGCCAGCATGCGTACGACGTCAAGGCCGGAACCGACGCCGCCGTCCACGAGGACGGTCAGCGCGTCGCCGACTGCGTCGGCTATCGGCGGCAACGCGTGTGCGGTCGAAGGGACGCCGTCGAGCTGACGGCCGCCGTGATTGGAGACGATGATGCCATCGGCGCCATGCGCATGCGCCGCCCGTGCGTCGTCGACATCCATGATGCCCTTGATCACCAGCGGACCGTCCCATTCTTCGCGCACGAAGGCGAGATCGTTCCAGTTGATCGACGGATCGAAATTGTTGCGCATCCACGCGAAGAAATCCTCGAGGCCGCTGCGATCCCCCAGTACGGGCGCCACATTGCCGAGGCCGAGCGGGCGGCCCATGATACCGACGTCCCAGGCCCAACGCGGTCTCAACGCAGCCTGCCAGACGCGACGCAGTGCGCCGGCCACGCCTTCTGCGCCCGCGAGTCCGGAGCGATAGTCGCGGTAGCGCGTGCCCGGTACCGGCATGTCGACCGTGAATATCAATACCTGGCAACCTGCCGCCTTGGCTTTTTTCAGCAGGTCGCGCATGAAGCCGCGATCTCGGATCATGTAGAGCTGGAACCAGAATGGCGCGGTTGCGGCGGCCGCGACCTCCTCGATCGGGCAGGCACCGACGGTGGACAGGCAGAATGGCACTCCCCGCTTGTTTGCCGCACGCACGGCCTGCACCTCACCCCGACGTGCATTGATGCCCGCGATGCCGACCGGCGCGAGCGCGACCGGCAACGAGTAAGTGGTTCCGAACATCGCGCTCGAAACATCGATGTCGGCGACGTCCTGCATCACGCGTTGCCGTAGCTCGAGTCGATCAAGGTCGGCCCGGTTGCGGCGCAACGTCGTCTCACCGTAGGAGCCGCCGTCGATGTATTCGAACAGAAATTTCGGCAACCGGCGTCGTGCCAGTTCCCGGTAGTCGGACGGGGCGGCAGGTTTCAAGCTGCCTCCTGCGCGCAGCGGGCATCGGTACGCCATCTCGCCGCGTACTCGCCGAGATCGAGATCAAGAGGCTCTACCGGAGTGAGCGTCGAAGCCGGCGCCAGATCGGGATCGACCAGGCGCAGGGCCCCGTAGGCGACATCGTGCTCGGCGTTGGACGTGAAGACACGCTGATCCGGGCGCAGGGTTGCCAGTGCCCGCACGAAGACGGCGTCCGCGGCGAAGCGGCCTTCGACGAGCAGCCGCTCGCGCGAGCCGATCAGACCGAGCGAGGTGTCAGCCACCAATGCCAGATACAGATCCGTCGCGGCCCGCAATGCCACCGGATCGCGCGGCTTTTCGTGCCAGGCGCCCCCGGCGTCCGGGAACGGTCCGACACCGGGAACGAAACCGGGCACGGCGAACACGCCGTCTTCGATCAGCCCGGGCAGCCTGGCCAGCAGTTCCTGTGTCGCGCAGGCGTCGGTCAGCCGGAACGAGTCCACGCCGCCGGCGAGCTCGGCTTCGCGTCCGCCCATGAAGCGTGCGGACGGCGTCGGCTGTCCATAGACGTCCACGTTCACCAGGCAGTCGCGGGATTCCTCGAGTGTATCGATGTCGACGTCCGCGCCGGGAGCGGCGGACCGCATCGCCACGAACCAGGTCCCGGTCGATAGCACCGTGGCTTCGTTGTCGGCGATCTCCTTGTGACCGCGTGCGGCGAGCAGTGCGGCATTGCTGTCGTGCAGGCCGCACAGAACCTGGCAATCCTCGTTGAGGCCCGTAGCGGCCGCAAACGCGGTGCTGACCGTGCCGAGCGTTTCTGCCGCGCGCCGGAGCGGCGCCATCCGGGACGCCCAGCCCCGTCGCCTGGCGAGTTCGCTGAAGCAACTGTCGACCGGGCGCCACAGGTCGCTGTGGCAGCCCAGGCTGGTCACCTCGCTCGAGGCGATGCCGGAGAAGCGCCAGGCCCAGTATTGCGGCCAGGGGACGATCGTGACGGCGTCGGGCAGCGGCCCGAGGGTCCTTTCGAGCAGGTGGAGTTGCATGCCGAGATTCAGTCCCTGTGGCAGGGCCGGGGACCCGGTCCGGGCAAAGGCATCGCGCTGGGGTTCGTAGTCGGTACGGTCGGCCGCGCTGACCTCGACTTCGTAGTCCATCGGTGCGGCGAACAGCTTGCCGTCGTGCAGCAAAGCTGCCGCGGCGCCGTGTCCGACGGTGACGATCCTGACGACGGCCGCGTCGGCGGCCAGCTCGCGAATCGAGTCGACGAGCCAGGCGTCGATACCTTCCACGTCGAGCGTCGGATAGCCGCCAGTCGCCGGAGGCGGCCGTTCGTTCGCCCGTGCGCGGCGCGCGATCGGCATCCCGGCCGCATCCCAGAGACTGATCTTGGCGTTGGTCTTGCCGATGTCGACGACGATGGTCCGGCCTTGGATGGGGCCCTGCGCCATTTACCCTCCGCAAGATTGTTTATGATTGTAATTGATCGGTAATGATAGCAAATTGCCGCGGCTGTGCTAGTATTCGTTCGGATCAGGGAGACAACAACTCAAATGGTATCCAAGTCACGCCCGAAGGCATCGTCTGCTGCGGCGATCCCCTTTGCAATACCCGAGAACCGCTGGTCCGACGACGAAGCGGCAGGGAAGTCGCCTGCGGACATGTTGTTGTACCGGTCCAATTTGCTGGGCTCGGACCTGACGGTGACGAATTTCGGCGGTGGCAACACGTCGGCGAAGATTCGTGAGAAGGATCCGCTGACCGGCGAAGAGGTCGACGTGCTCTGGGTGAAAGGGTCGGGCGGCGACATCGGATCGATGAAACTCGACGGGTTCTCGACGCTCTATCTCGACCGGTTGCTCGGCCTCGAAAACCTCTACCGCGGTGTCGAACACGAAGACGAGATGGTCGGCTACCTGCCGCACTGCACGTTCAACCTGAACCCGCGCGCGGCATCGATCGACACGCCGCTGCACGCCTATCTCGAATTCGCGCATATCGACCACGTGCATCCCGACGCCGTCATCGCGCTCGCGGCATCCACCGGCGGCGAGCGCGCAACCCGAGAAATCTGGGGCGGTGAGATCGGCTGGCTGCCGTGGAAGCGGCCGGGCTTCGAACTGGCATTATGGCTGCGAGACCTTGTCGCAAA
>JBAUVS010000013.1:0-9306 GCA_049583345.1 Woeseiaceae bacterium | reverse complement strand
CGTCACCGAGATTGGACCAGTTCAGATGGTCGCCGGGAACCAGGTCGACGGCGCGCCGGAGTACCGCCACTGCGTCGTCGTTGCGGCCCAGGTAATAGTAAACGAGCCCGAGGTTGCTCAGCGTGTTTGCGTTGGGCTGGATGACGGCCGCTCTTTCCAGGGTTTCGGCAGCCGCCCGGAATTCGCCGTCCAGCATGTACGCGGTGCCGAGATTCGAATAACCCGTCATGTTGTCACGATCCAGTGCCACGACACGGGCGTACTGTTCGGCTGCCTCGCGATAGCGGCCGAGGCGGTACAGGAAATAGCCGAGCTTGTTGTAGGCGGACCAGTTGCCCGGGTGGAGTTCGATCGCCTGCCGGAAACGTGCCTCTGCTTCATCGAATTTCTGCTGCAAAAGATAGGTTTCACCGAGGCCGGTCAGCGCAGCCACGCTGTTCGGATAGGTCGTGAGCGCCTGCACGTAGTGCGACTCTGCGTCCGCGTACCGCCCGAGTGTGTAGTCGAGATCGCCGAGCGCCGTGTGTACGATGTCGAGATTCGGGTTCAACTCGAGCGCAGTCGAACAGGCATCTTCGGCACGGCCGATGTAGGTGTCCTCCTTGGTATCGGTGTAGGCTTGTACGAATACGGTGCACTTTCCGGCGTAAGCCGCCGCGTAGTCCGGATCGACCTTGAGTGCGGCGTCGAACCAACCGAGCGCGCTCTCGCTCGTGTCGGACGTCCTGGGCAGGCGCGACGCATCGATGCCGCGGCGATACAGCACGTAAGCGTCGAGGCTCTCGTGAGCGCTGCCCGACTGCGGCGGTGCCTCGCGTGTGGCCGGTGGCAATGCGACGCGTACGTTCGCCACCGTGAGCGCGGTAATTTCGTCGCGCAGCGCGAAGTAGTCTGCGCGCGCCCGGTCGAAGCTCCTCGAAAGCACGTGGAAACCGTCGGCCGAATCGATCAGCTGCACGGTGACTCGCATCTGATTGCCCGTGATCTGCACGCTGCCCTCGAGGTACCTGGCGACGCGCAAACGCTCGCGTACCTTGCGGGAAGCCGAGTTCGGCTCCAGCGTGAAAGCATCCCCGCGGGACGCGACGCGCAGCCCGGGAACGCGGGATAGCCGCGAGATCACGTCGTCCACGAGCCCGTTCGCGAACACGCTTGTGTCGTCGCTGCCGTCGATGTTCAGGAACGGCAGCACCGCGATCGAGTTATCGAGGACGGGCGGCAGCAGCGATGCGTCGCCTGTCGCGTCAGGTGTATGGCTGCGCGGCAGGCCGACCGTGCGGTCGTAGGCGAACACAAACACGGCGGCGATGGCCAGGCCGCCGATCACGGATACGTAGGTGCGACTGAAGCGCCGGCGTAACCGGTCGCGAGGGGAGAACTGGTCCATGACGACCGTGCGCCCGTCGCGGAATTCGAGAAACCAGGACAGGACGAGGGCGATCGGGAACCCCGCCATGACGAGAAAGATCACGAAGGTACCGACCCAATCGGGCAGATCGAGTCGGCCGAAGACGATGTCGGCGACCTGGATCAGCAGCCAGCCGAGGACGAGGTAGGCGAGGCCCGTCTCGAGTACGCCGCGCTGCCGGAGGTTCTCGATCAGTCCGATGTGGGCGCGACTGCCGGAGCCGATGACGACGCTCGCCGTGCCCGTGTCCACGGGCTCCGGTGTGACGATGAGCCGGTAACCCCGGCGCGGCAGGGTCTGGATGTACCGCGGTTCGTCGGCGTGGTCATCCAGTGCCTGGCGGATTTCGCTCACGGCGCGACTCAGCGCTTCCGGGCTACCCTGGCCGCTGCCCCAGACGGACACTGAAAGTACCTCGCGCGTGACGAGCTGGCCGGGCTCCGAGGCAAGGCACAGCAGGACCTCCACCGCTTTGGGCGGCAGGTGTGCGGAGATCGCTCGCCCGGTAATGCGACCCTGTAACGGCTCGACGAGCAGATCCCCGAGGTAGAAGCCCTGCAGGAGATCTTTGTTCAAGACGCCGCCTCGACCGGATACGCCGTGCACAGAATAGCACCGGGGACGGCAGACTTTCCTACAGCCGGTCCCTGATGGCGTAGTAGAGAACCCCGAGCGCGACCATCGGCTGCTGCAAGGTGTAAGCGCCGGGAACGACGACGGGCTTGATCTTCGCGAAAAGGTCGAAGCGTTCCATACTTCCCGCGACCGCATCGGCCAGGATCTTGCCGGCCAGGTGTGTCACGTTGACGCCGTGGCCGGAATAGCCCTGGCAGTAGAAGACGTTCAGTGACAGGCGTCCGAATACGGGAACCCGGTTGATCGGGACTCCGATCGTCCCGCCCCATGCGTAATCGATGCGGATATCCCGCAATTGCGGATAGAGCCGGGCCATCTTCCGCCGATGCCGCTTCTCGATGTACGCGGGATCGTCGCCGAAGTAGTTCAATCGTGCGCCGAACAGCAAACGCTTGTCCGCGCTGAGGCGAAAATACTGGATCACGAAGTTCGGATCGCAGACCGCGAGGTCACGCGGATTGATCCGGGCGACGACGTCTTCCGGCAACGGTTCGGTCGCCACGATGAAGCTGTTGACGGGAAACATGACGCCGCGCAGGCGTCGCTCCAGCGAGTGATACGCATTACCGGCGATGACCACGCTCGCGGCGGAGACGGATCCCTCGGCCGTCACCACCGTCGGCCGGCTGCCGTGGCGGATCTCGACGACGGGCGACTGCTCGTGGATCGTCACGCCGAGCGAAACGGCCGCGTCGGCCTCGCCGATGCAGAGGTTCAAGGGATGCAGATGGCCGTTACCCATGTTCAGCAGCGCGCCGATGTAGGCATCCGTGCCGGTCAGTTCGCGGGTCTCGTCGCGGGATAACAGGCGGACCTCGTGCGGGAAGCCGAATCGGCCGAGGCGCTCGAAGTCGGCTTCGAACTCGCGCAGGTGACGCGGCTTGAGCGCGACGTCGAGATAGCCGTATTTCAGGTCGCAGCGGATACCGTAGCGTTCGACACGTTCGCGGATGATGGCGTGGCCCGCCCAGCGGAGCTCCCAGAGCAGCGCCTCGATTCCCGGGCCGTGTTCCCTGGCGATACGCTTTTCGCCCGAGATGCCGCCGATCATCTGCCCCCCGTTGCGGCCCGACGCACCCCAGCCGACGCGGTTGGCTTCGACGACGCACACGTCGTAACCGCGTTCGGCGAGTGCGAGCGCCGTCGAGATCCCGGTAAAGCCGGCACCGATCACACAGACGTCGGCGCTGCGCTCCCCGCGGAGCGGCGGGAAGGCCGTGCGGCGGTTCACCGTCGCCGCGTAATACGAGCCGGTGTGCTCGCGGGGCTCAATGGATGCGCTCAAGGTCGGTTCGTCCTGTCGTCGGGTCCTGCTGGGATTTTGCCTGCTTCCGATCAAAAACGCTGCCGTCGGCGCCCATGTCGGGAAGCCGGACCCGGACTTGTTCCTTGCACAAAAATAGCAGCCATCGCCGCGACGGGGGTATTCGAGACAGGTTCCAGTGTCAGCGGGCTGCAGCGCATGCGCGAAGGGTGAACGCGGTCACACTCTCGCACCTTCGTATCCATCGGCGCCGTCCAACGTGAACCTTGTCACACGCCAGGCTTCGACCGCGGCGCAAACTTCATGAAACAGGCGATAATATGTCTCTATCGGGAAACCGCCTGCGGTCTACGACATTATGAAATCCGGCGGACCCCAATCCTCTCCATCGCAGGGACTGCAGCAGCAGTCCGAAGCGGTATTGGGCGAGGCCGATCTGCTGCGCGCCCTGATCGACAGCCTGCCGGACCTCATCTATGTCAAGGATGCCCGGAGCCGGTTTCTGATCGCCAACAGCGCGGTCGCGGAACAAATGGGCACGACCCCCGGGGAGCTGCTCGGCAAGACCGATTTCGATTTCTACCCCCATGAGATCGCCACGGGTTACTACGCAGACGATCAGCGGGTAGTCATACAGGGCGAGACGGTCAACTGTGAGGAAACCTGCCTGGACTCCGACGGCAACGAGACGGTGCTGTACACCACCAAGGTACCGCTGCGCACGCCGGACGGAAAGATCACCGGCATTATGGGGATAGGCCGCAACATCACCGAACGGGTACGGGCGGAGCGGCAGATGAAGGAGGCCCGAGAAGCCGCCGAGGCGGCCAATCGCGCCAAGAGCGAATTCGTCGCGAACATGAGCCACGAGGTCCGCACGCCGATGAACGGCGTAATCGGGCTCGCGGAGCTGCTGCTGGAAACCCGGCTCGATACCCAGCAACGCGATTACGCAGCGAGCATTCACGAAAGTGGCAAGACGCTGCTGACCATCATCAACGATATTCTGGATTTCTCCAAGATCGAGGCCGGAAAGCTCGATCTCGAGATGCTCGACATGGATCTCCGAGCCATCGTGGAAGATGTCGGGCGGGTACTTGCCCTGCAGGCACATCGCAAAGGCCTGGAGCTGGCGTTGAAAATCGATCAGTCATTGCCGGATTCGGTGAAGGGCGACCCGAACCGCATCCGGCAGATTCTGCTGAATCTCGGCAACAATGCCGTGAAATTCACTGCCGCGGGCGAAGTGGAGCTCGATCTGGAAGTCATCGGCAGCGATGCGTCCGGCACACACGTTCGCATCCACGTGCGCGACACCGGCATCGGGATCCCCGCGGACCGGCTGGACAAGCTGTTTCAACCGTTCTCCCAGGTGGATGCTTCGACGACGCGCAGGTTTGGCGGAACGGGGCTGGGACTGTCCATAGTGCGGCGGCTCGTCGAACTAATGGGCGGCGAGACCGGCGTCGAAAGCACGGAAGGCGTCGGTTCGCGCTTCTGGTTCACTGTTCTGTTCCCGCCGTCCGAGTCCATTAACCGGCAACTGCACCTCGTCACGCCGACCGAGCTGAAGCACAGACGCATCCTTGCAGTCGACGACAACGCAACGAACCTCAAGGTCCTTACGACGCAACTTGCGCTGATCGGAACGAATGTCACGCCGGCCGGTTCGGCCAAAGAAGCCCTGGCGCTGATGAAAAAGGCCTGCGAGGATCGCCGTCCTTTTGAAGTCGCTCTGCTCGACCACGATATGCCGGAGTGTGACGGTGCCGAGTTGGGACGTCAGATCAATGCAGACTCGGAGCTGAACGTTACCCGGCTGGTCCTGCTCACCTCGTCCGGACAGCACGGCGACGGGTCGCGTTTCGCGGAGATCGGCTTCGCGGGTTATCTGATCAAACCCGTGAGCCAGGGCGATCTCCTCGATTGTCTGATGGTCGTGCTCGGCGCAAGCACGGACGGCTGGCTCTCCCGGACCAATCCGCTCGTCACACAACACGAGCTGCAGACGATGCGCTCCCGGGCCCGGAGTGCCCGCCTGCTGCTTGCGGAAGATCAGCCCATCAACCAGAAGGTGGCCGCACACACGCTCCAGAAAATGGGCTACTCGGTTGACATCGTCGAAAACGGGCGCGAAGCGGTGCGCGCCTGGGCGACCGGGCGCTACGCGCTCATACTGATGGATTGCCAGATGCCCGAACTCGACGGTTTCGAAGCCACACGCGAAATTCGCCGGCGTGAGACGGGCGGTGCTCGCATTCCCATCGTTGCGCTGACCGCGCACGCCATGAAAGGCGCGGACCTCGAGTGCAAGGCGGCGGGGATGGATGATTACATCACCAAGCCGCTGGACCGGGATCGTCTGCGCACATGCCTCGAGCAGCTCATCCCCGCAGACATCGAAGGCACCTCATAACTCGCTCGAGGTCTTGCTGCGCAGGAAATCCGCGGCAGCTCCGACATCGCGCGTGAGTTTCGCGGCGAGCGTCCCGAGCCCATCCGACTCCCCGGAAAGAGCGGCTGTTTCCAGCTTTGCAGCAGCATCGGCAGCACGACCGGCTCCTATTTCAGCGCTCGCACCTTTGAGTGCATGCGCCTTGCTGCGAACCGTGTCGCAGTTGCCGCGGTCGACTGCCCCCGCCAGGTCGGCCAGCAGGCTATCGACGCTGTCGATATAAGTCTGCGCCAGCTCCCTTGCGAAGCCCTCATCGCCATCGAGGGATTCCAGGAGACCGGGCCAGTCGACCGGCTCCGCCTCGTTGCCGGTCACCGGTACCGGTATGCTTTCGACTCCGGTGGCAGCTGTCCCGTCGTGCGGTGCGTCGCCGAGATGTCGGTCGGCCGGGCGTTCGAGGATCACTGTGCTCGCTCCCTCGTCGAATGACTTGCCGATGATGCGGTTGCGACCGGCCCGTTTGGCGCGGTACAGGCAAGCATCGGCAGCGGCGATCAGAGTATCCACGCTGAGTTTGGCCTGATCCGAAGCGCCGCTGTAGCTGGTTACGCCGAAGCTTGCAGTCATCGACACTGATCCGCAGGACGTTTCGACGCCTTGGGCCTCCAACGTATTGCGGACTCGCTCTGCAAACGCGAGCGCCGCACCGAAGTCGGTTTCTGGCAGCACGACCAGGAATTCTTCCCCACCGTAGCGCACGACCCAGTCGACTTCGCTTCGTATCGAGCGCTGCAGCAGGGCCGCAAACTGTATGAGCGCGTCGTCTCCCACCTGGTGGCCGTGTCTGTCGTTGATCGTTTTGAACCGGTCGATATCGCACAGCACCGCCGACAAAGGGCGAGCATAGCGGTGCGTTCGTCCGAGCTCCTTCGGCAATTGACTCATCAGATAGTGACGATTGTGGGCGCCCGTCAGCGCATCGGTAATCGACAGCAGCAAGTTGCGCTGGTTGGCCGCGCGCAGAGATTGCTCCAGCCGGAGAATGCGCTGTGCAGTCTGGAGCCTCGCAGCCAGCTCGTGGTCGTTGACGGGCTTGCTGATATATTCGTCGGCACCCGCTTCGAGCCCTTCAATGACGTTCGCTTTGCTGTTGCGGGCGGTGAGCAGGATAATGTAGACATAGCTGTCGAAACGTGCGGCGCGAACTGCCTGGCAGAGTTCGAGGCCATCCATGGCGGGCATTTCCCAGTCCGTCAGAAGGATCGGGAACAGCCGCTGCCGGAGACGGTCGAGAGCCTCCTTCCCGTTCTCGGCGACGTCGACCTCGTAACCGGCTCGCCTGAGCTTGCGCGCCGTCATCATGCGCGTCGTCGGTTCGTCGTCGACGAGTAGAATCGCCGGCTTCGCGGCGTCGCACGCGGTCTCGGTGCGAGATGATGGTAGGGGCTGAGCTTTCATGTCGATCTAGCCGTGATTGCTCACCCACGAAAGCCGCAGCGTGCACGGAAGCGGTCGACCCATTAGTCCGGCTACGTCCCACCGGACTGCCGGCGTATTCCGAGCTGATTTTCAACCGCATCAGCCTGGTCATTGGTTAGCCTACGCCGCTACCCTGGCGAAAGGTGTGCGCGGTTTCACATAAAGCGACCCTCATCCGCCGGGGAAACCGCCGCAGCCGGCACGGCGGCGGGGTAACATGCGCATGCATCCCAGGGCTATGATGGAGCGCCGCAGTGACCGACCGGCAGCAACCCGCATTCCTGTTCGACATGGACGGGACTCTCGTCGACAGCGTCTACCAGCACGTGCTGGCCTGGCGTGAGGCGCTGGACGAGGAGGGCATCGACCTGTCGGTCTGGCGTATCCACCGCAAGATCGGCATGAGCGGCGGCCTGTTCGCCAACGCGCTGCTGCGGGCGACCGGGATGGAAATGCAGCCCGAACTCCTCGAACGGTTGCGCCGCCGACATGCGGAAGCCTTTCGCCGCCGTATCTCCGAAGTGCGGCCGCTGCCCGGCGCGCGCGAGCTGCTCGATGCGCTGGACGCCGCCGACATCCCCTGGGCCGTCGCGACCAGCGGACGGATGCTGACGGCCGGACCCAACCTGGAGGCACTGGGCATCAGCCCGGAGCGGGCACCCATCGTCACGCGCGACGACGTGCGCCACGCCAAGCCGGACCCGGACCTGTTCCTGGCCGCCGCCGACCGCCTCGGCGTCGATGTCGCCACGACGACGGTAGTCGGCGACAGCGTCTGGGACATGCTCGCCGCGCAGCGCGCGCGGGCACTGGGGATCGGTCTCCTGTCCGGCGGCTACGGCCTGGGCGAGCTGCAGGAGGCCGGCGCTTACCGCGTTTTCGAGGATCCTGCCGACCTCCTCGAGCATCTCGACGAGGTCGGCGGCCGCAAGTGACGGATCCGGCAAATCCTTCGGCCGACGGGTCTCCGCGGCCCGGAATCCGACGAGCGCTCGCCGTGCTGGCGGGGCTTTTCCTGCTCGTCTACATCCTGCCGCTCGGGATCCGTCCGCTGTCGAGTCCGGACGAAGTGCGTTACGCGGAAATCCCGCGCGAGATGATCGTATCCGGTAACTGGGTGTCGCCGAGATTCGACGGACTGCGCTACTTCGAAAAGCCGGTGATGGGCTACTGGATCAACGCGGCGGCACTCGAGCTCTTCGGCGAGAATGCGTTCGCGGTGCGCCTGCCGGGCGCCCTGGCCACGGGCTTGACGGCACTGTTGATACTGTCGATCACGCTGCGGTATGCGAACAGAAGAGCCGCGCTCCTCGCCGCCGGAATATTCCTGTCCACGCTGTTCGTGCTCGGCGTCGGCACCTTCGCGCTGCTCGACATGTACCTGACGCTGTTTCTGACGGGAGCGCTGGCGAGTTTCTACGCGGCGAGCGCCGCGACCGCACCGGGTGCCCGCCGCCGCGACCTCGTGCTGTGCGGCGCATTCTGTGCCGGCGCTTTCCTGACCAAGGGTTTCCTCGCGCTGGCATTGCCGGCCCTCGTCGGCGGCGCGTATCTGCTCGTCCGCCGCGACTGGCGCGGTTTCGCCCGGCTGCCGTGGCTGCCGATCGCGGTCTGTGCGGTACTCGTCGCGCCCTGGGCGATCCTGATCGCGTTGCGGGAGCCGGACTTCTGGCACTATTTTTTCTGGGTCGAGCACGTGAGGCGCTTCGCCGGAGATAACGCGCAACATCCCCGGCCCATCTGGTTCTTCGTCGCGTACGGCCCGTTGCTCGCCCTGCCGTGGATGGTACTGCTGCCCGCAGCGTGGAAAGGTTTGCGTCGCGCCGTGCTGCGAGAAGGCTTCGCGACCTTCGTCATACTCTGGGCCGTGCTGCCGTTCCTGTTTTTCTCGGCCTCGCACGGCAAGCTCCTGACCTACATCCTGCCGTGCTTCGCGCCCTTGTCGATCCTGCTCGGAGCCGGCCTCGAGCGCGCCATGGCGCCGGCCGGTTCGACCCGGGCCTGCGCGTTCGGGATGGCCGTGCTGGGCGCATTGATCGGCTTGCTGTTGGCGGCACTCGTCGCCGCCCAGCGCGGCGCATTCGGCGCGCCGCCGTTCGCGGCGACCGAAGGCTGGCGGGAAGC
>JBAUVS010000012.1:0-4676 GCA_049583345.1 Woeseiaceae bacterium | reverse complement strand
GAGCGCGGCATGGCGTTGCTGGTCGGTGCGGGCCCCGGCGCCGCCGGCCTGCTGACGCTCGACGGTCTCGACGCCTTGCAGAGCGCGGACGTTGTCCTCCACGACCGGCTCGTGGCGCCGGAGATCCTGGCTCTCGCCCGCCGCGACGCGGAATGCATCGCCGTCGGCAAGGCGCCGGGCGAGACGACCAACACACAGGACCGCATCAACGCGATGCTCACGCGGCTCGTCGGCGAGGGCAAACGCGTCTGTCGCCTGAAGGGCGGGGATCCGCTGATCTTCGGCCGCGGCGGCGAGGAGATCGAGGCGCTGGCCGCGGCAGGTCTCCCGTTCCGGGTGGTACCGGGTGTGACGGCTGCCGCCGGCTGCGCGGCCTATGCGGGGATCCCCCTGACGCACCGCGACGTGGCACAATCCGTCGTCCTGCTGACCGCGCACGGCAAGGATTCGGTCGATCGCCTGGACTGGGCCTCGCTGGCACGCGAGCGGCAGACGCTGGCGGTCTACATGGGCGTGCGCCGCTTCCCCGAACTGATGCGGCAGCTGATCGCCCATGGCCGCGGCGCCGATACGCCGGTGGCCATCGTCGAGAACGGCACGACCCCGCGCCAGCGCGTCGTCCGCGGCAATCTCGGCCAGCTCGCGCTGCTCGCCGAGGCGCACCGCATCGAGTCGCCGGCCATGCTGATCATCGGTGAGGTCGCGCGCTTCGAGGCGAGCCGGCTGGCGGCGCGGCAGCCCGCATGCGGGCCCGGTGCCGGCGACTATGCTATAGACAGGCTTGCAACAAACCAACGATAAGGAAATACGACATGATCTACGACAATATCCTCGAAACGATCGGCAATACACCCATCGTGCGCCTGCACCGCATGGGGCCCGAGCACGTGGATCTGTACGTCAAGGTCGAATCGTTCAATCCGATGGCCTCCGTCAAAGACCGGCTGGCATTCGCGATCATCAACGACGCCGAGAAAAAAGGCACGCTGAAGCCCGGTCAGACCGTCGTCGAGGCGACCTCGGGCAACACGGGTATCGCGCTCGCCATGGTGTGCGCCGCGACGGGCCATCCGTTTGTCGCCACGATGGCGGATTCCTTCTCGATCGAGCGGCGCAAGATCATGCGCGGGCTCGGCGCGAAGGTCATCCTGACGCCGGCGGCGGAGCGCGGCACGGGCATGGTGGTCAAGGCCGAAGAACTCGCCGAGAAACACGGCTGGTTCCTGGCGCGCCAGTTCGAGAACCCCGCGAATCCGGAGTTCCACGCGAACACGACCGGGCCGGAGATTCTGCGCGATTTCGCCGGCAAGCGGCTGGATTACTGGGTGAGCGGCTGGGGCACGGGCGGTACGCTGAGTGGCGCGGGCAAGGTGCTCAAGGCGGCCCGGCCGGACATCACGATCGTCGCGACCGAGCCGGCGGCCGCGTCGATGCTCGCGGGCAACGAATGGAAGCCGCACAAGATCCAGGGCTGGACACCCGACTTCATCCCCGAGGTGCTCGACCGCGACGTCTTCGACGAACTCCGCTCGATCTCGGACGAACGCGCGATCGAAGTGTCCCGCGAGCTCGCGGTGACCGAAGGCATCTTCACCGGCATCTCGTCCGGCGCAACGCTCGCGACCGCGCTCGACATCGCCGCCGATGCGCCCGCCGGAACCGTGATCCTCGCGATGCTGCCGGACACCGGCGAACGGTATCTGTCGACGCCCCTGTTCGAGGGCGTGATCGAGGGGTCGGACGACGACTGGCTCGCCTCGCTGTAAGGTAATTTCGTCCTGGCCGGGACACCCCGGCGATGAAAACGGTTTCACCTGAGACCTGAGTCACAGCCAGACCGGCCGCGAGCTGGCATCTTGGTGGGCCGTGGCGCGTGAGCGCCGGACGCTCCGGAGCCGGTGTTGTCTGCCGACCTGCACAGCCTGCAAACGCGAAAGAACATCGGCAAGGCGAAGGGCCTGCTGCATTCGCTCGCGCCGCGCGCGCAGTGCTTCTGCTTCTACGGCCCGGGCGGCTACTGCGTCTGGAGCAGCGACGGGGCCGACGACTACGAGATCGACAACGTCGTCGCGAGCCTGCCGGAAGAACTCGTGTCCGGCGCCGAGCCGCTCAGGCGTACCCTGCCGTCGGGCCGCACCGTGCTCGTCATGCCGGTTGCCGAGGAGGGTGGCGGCAGGCTGGGCCTGCTGGCTGCGGTGTTCTCCCGCAACGCCGGCAAGTCTTCGACCTTCAACCCCACGGTGCTGGCCAGTATCCTGCAGCCGGCCATCGAAGTCATCGCGGAGAGCCTGGTCCTCGGCAGGCAATTGCGTGAATCCGAGGAGCGTGTCGAACTCGTCGACAGGGAGCTGACACTCGTCTACGAGGTCGACGAGAAGATCCACGGCACGTCGCGCAGCCACGCCGGTTTCGCCCAGCTCGTCGGACAGAGCGGCCGCTTCCTCGGCATCGCTTACAGCGTCCTGCTGATACCGTCCAAGCGAATCCGTGTCAGCGCAACGCACTCGAGCTGGAAGAACGTCAACCGGAAGGTGCTCGATCGTTACCTGATCGAGCACATGATGCCGAAGCTCGAGGGACAGCGCTGGCCGATGATCTTCGAGATACCCGGCATCGAAGGGGCGGGCGCGGTGCCCGAGCGCGGCTATCAGACCCTGCTCTGCCCGCTGCTCGACTGCCACGGCAATCTCGAAGGGGTGCTCGCGCAGCTCGGCCGCGTCGACAATCGGCCGTTCAGCAAGGCGGACCGCCGTTTCATGGCGCATATCGTGCGCAAGGTCGAATACGTGGTCGAACAGTCCTTCGATGCGATGACCGGCCTGATGAACCGGTCGGGCTTCGAGGCGCAGCTCTACGAATCGGCGAAGGCGCTCGACGGCGACAGCGACGCCCATCAGCTGCTCTACCTCGACCTCGACAACCTCCAGCTCGTGAACGATACCTTCGATCACGAAGCCGGAGACGCGGTCATCATGCGTTTTGCACGGTTGCTGGAACAGGACTTGTCGCGCAACGCCGTGCTCTCGAGGCTGACTGGCGACGACTTCTGCATCCTGCTGACCCATTCCGATGCCGACAAGGCGCTGGAGCTCGCGCAGGAAATCCGCAGCAAGTGCCAGGCGCTCCGCTACCTGGAAGGCGACCGTTCGCTGCAGGTGACGGCGAGCATCGGCATCGCCGAATTCAATGTGCGCAACGATGACGTCGGCAGGGCGCTGACCACCGCGAGGATGGCCTGCGAGACGGCCAAGAGCCACGGCCGCGACCGCATCGAGGTCTACGACGACAAGAATCTCAGCATCATCCGCCGGCACGACGACATGCAGCTCGTCGCACAGATCCACAAGGCGCTGGACGGCGACGAATTCGAGCTGCTGGCGCAACCGATCATCAGTCTGAACGGCAAGGACACAAGGCCGCGCTTCGAGGTCCTGCTGCGCATGAAGGACGATGACGGCAACGACGTCCCGACGAGCGCGTTGTTCTCGGCGGCGGAACGCTACCAGCTGATGCCGCAGATCGATCGCTGGGTCACCTCGGCGACCGTCGGACGTCTCGCGGCCAATGCCGAGGCCATCGGGGACAACCGCGCGATCTTCTCGATCAACCTGTCGGGCCAGTCGCTCAGCGACGACGACATCCTCGCGTTCATCGAAGAAGAACTCGGTGCGAGCGGCCTGCCTGCCGATTCCCTGTGCTTCGAGGTGACGGAGTCGGCTGCGGTGTCGAATCTGGTCAAGGCGCAGGCGTTCATCGACGGACTGCGCCACCGCGGCTGTTCGATCTCGCTCGACGACTTCGGCGCGGGATTGAGCTCGTTCGCCTATCTCAAGAACTTCAACGTCGACACGCTCAAGATCGACGGCAGTTTCATCCGCGACATTACCGACAACCGGATCTCGGAATCCATGGTCGCAGCGATCACCCAGGTTGCGAAGGTCATGGAGCTCGAGACGGTCGCCGAATACGTCGAGAGCGACGAGACCCGCAAGTTGATCTGTGAACTCGGCGTCGATTACGCGCAGGGCCACGCCGTCGGCAGGCCGATGCCGATCGACGACGCACTCGACGGCCTCGGCAAGGCATCCAGGACCTCGGCCGGCTGAACCGGCGGGCGGCCGCCCGGCTCCGGAGTCATGCGATAGACTCGGGGCCATGAAAGCCACGCACAGCGCAGCCCTCGCGGGCGCCGTCGATGCATTGCCGCAAGTCCTGCGCGGCGTCGTGGAGCGCTGGCTGCAACGGCTCGAGGTGGCAGGCAGCAGCGTCCCCATGCCGGCCGAGACGCTGGTCAGGGTCGTCGGCTGCAGCGAATTCGCGGCCGGCGTGCTGCTCCGCGAATGGCAATGGTTCGCGGCGCACGCGGATGCCCTCGACGCGGTGCCGGATCCGGAATCGCTCGCCGGCTTTGTCGACGAACTCGCCGCATCGGATGCCGCGCCCGGGCACGTCGGGGAACGACTGCGCCGGTTTCGCAACCGGCGCCTGCTCGGCGTATTGTGGCGCGAGGTCGCCGGTCAGGCGACCGTCGAGGAGACCCTCGCCTCGCTTTCCGATCTCGCGGACGGCCTGCTCGACGCCGCGGCCCGCTACGCCGAGCGGCAGATGCAGGATCGCTTCGGTGTCGTGCGCGACCGGCACGGCACGCCGCAACCGCTCGTCATCCTGGGCATGGG
>JBAUVS010000011.1:0-7771 GCA_049583345.1 Woeseiaceae bacterium | reverse complement strand
GCAACAGAGCGCAGAATCTCGTGGCGTTCATGGGGAACTCCTTTACTTTCAATAGTTTAGTCTCGATCCATTTGCCCCGGGACGCCACCGGGCGAGCCGCAAAAAGATCGCTTGCAATCGAACGATGTGTTACTATACCGTTCAGTAACGTCGAAGGTTACTTACTGGTAAGTTACATGTCAACAGCTGACAAACCCGCCCGCGCCGTGCCGCCGTTCGCGGACGTTTCCTGCCAAGAGGAACCGTCCTGCGCGCGCGACCGGATCTTTCGGGCGGCGACGGAACTCTTCTACCGCGACGGCTTTCGGGGCGTCAGCGTCGATCAGATCGCATCGGAAGCACAGACGACGAAAGTCACCTTCTATCGGGTGTTCGAATCGAAGGACGATCTGATTGCACAAGTTCTCACGTACTGTACGAAGCAATTTGCGGATTGGTGGGACTCGGTCGTGGCGCCCTTCGAAGGCCATCCGCGCCGTCAGATCGAAGCACTGTTCGATGCATTGACGGTCAAAGTGTGCTCGAAGACCGCCAAGCGCGGCAGCCCTATCGCCAACGCGGCCATCGAGATCACCGACGAGGATCATCCCGCGAAGCGGATCATCGCCGACCACAGCGCGGACATTTCGCATCGGATGCGGGCATTGTGCCGCGCGATGGGTGCGGCCGAACCGGACGAACTCGGCGATTCCCTGACGCTCTTGCTCGAAGGCGTATTCGCGGCCCGCGTTGTCTTCAACAACGTGACCCAGGTGAAGTCCGCGAGCCGCGCCGCCAGAGCCCTGCTCGACTGCGCCGATCTCGGCAGTTAGCCGGATGAGCTTGAGCATCAGCGGCGGCGCACGGCGTCGTCGGTTTGATCCTACGGTTGTGCGTCTATCGGTCACAGTCCTCGTTTTCAATTGTCGATCTCCTCTCCGTCAAGCCGCTCAAGTCGTTTCAGACTGTCCTTCATTGCCTTGAGGGCCTGAGGGGAGTGCCCTTGCCAGCCGGTGATCTCGCCCATAACTCGCAGCGGCTCACGGGAGCGGAATGACTTCGTCGGGTTACCCCGAAACTTTCTATTCGTCAGATCGGGATCGTCTTCCATCGGGCCAGTCGGTTCCACGATGTAGATTCTTCCGGGACCGTCCCCGACGGCCAGTTCTGCTCCCCTGGTGGCTGCATCCAAAGTGCGGGTCAAATAGACGTGAGTTGCTTTGGTTCTCTTGCCAAAATTGGAATTGTTGCCGCACTGAATCAGGTCACCGGGCTTGAGGTCGGCGCGAGTGCCGTGGAATAGCAACCACTCCGTGACTTCGCCAATGACTCGTAAGGGCTGGCCCGAGTAGCAACTCATCGATGGATGGCCCGGAGCTTTGTCGTCTGTCAGGTCTGAGGCAGCCCTGACCTGGCCCATGGGCTCCACTATGTAGACTCTGCCTGGCTCTTCGCCGACTGCGAGTTCCGAGTCCCATATCGCTTCGTCCAGATTGGGAGTCAAGTACACATAGCGTGCCATTCTCTGTCGCTCATCGACGTCACGAGGTTCTCCGGGCTCGATCAGCTCTCCCGGCTTCAGCGCAACCCGAGTCCCATGGTAGAACCGCTTCGTGCGTAGCCTGTTTGCTGTATCAAGAATGCGATTGCTCATGCCTGTGTTCTCCAAAATTCCGTCGGACGCCCTATCGGCATTTCGCACAGCAAAACCAAAACTCTGATTCGAGGATTGGGTCCGCTGCAGCAATACGGGCCGCAGCAGGCCTCACTGGTCTCGACATGCTGGCTCCGGCAGATGTGATGAACCCTCCCGTTCTGAGCGACGCCAATGCTGCCTTTGCAGCGCGGCAGCATTTGCGGCAGCCAATGCCGCAAGCGCGAACCTCAGCGCCGTGCCAGGCCAGTCTGGCTTTGTTGAAAGTTGCATACGCAGCACAGCCTCAATTCAAACCCGCCTTGTCGAGCCCGAGCATCTTGTCCTGTGTGCCCGGCGTTGTTCGAAAGGCCACATTCATTCGATTCCAACCGTTGATGGCAACGACAAGAAAGGTCAGCTGCGACAGCTCTTCCGGGGAGAAATGCTCGCAGGCCTCCTCGTAAACGGCGTCGGATACCCCTTCCGGTGCGATGCAGGTCAGCGCCTCGGTCCAAGCCAGCGCAGCACGCTCCGCCGGCGTGAACAGAGGCGACTCGCGCCAGATGGCAATGTGGTGCAGACGCAGTTCGCGCTCGCCGTTGATCTTCGCCTGCTTAACATGCATGTCCAGGCAAAACGCGCAGCCATTCAGCTGTGATGCGCGGATGTCGACCAGCTGCGCCAGAATGCGGTCCAAGTGAACGGCTTGGCTGAAATCGAAGTACTTCTTGACAAGATCGGGGGAAAGACGCGAGAAGTCGAGGCGTTGATTGAGTGTATTCATGATCGTGGCTCCTGAGATCGAGGTTCATGCGGCTCTGCGGATCTGGCCGCGCAGCCTCTAGACGAGACAGCCTTTCGTGCTGTGACGCTGTCCGCATCCAATGAGTTCGACACCGGGCCTATGCATTGACTTGGGAGCCCGCGAACAGGTCGACGGGGACACCTTCGAGACGAAGCAGGCTCTCGCGCTGTGACAGTCAGGACAGGGGACGTTTGGCGATTGCGAGCAGCTTGTCCGGATTTCGCTGTACGTACATTGCGGCGACGTGGCCCGGCTCGTCGGGTGCGGGGGCAAGTGTAATCGTCTCCACCAGCCGCCCGCCTGCCAGGTCGTCGAAAACCAAGCAGCCGGGTAGTCCGTTGACGACCGCGGCCACCAAGCGCCAGCCCCGGTTGGCGGACATCTTCGCAAAGCCGATGAATCTCCGCGCGATCACGTCATTGCCATGCAACGGGCGCGGCAATGCGCTGACCTTGCCGCCACCATCGGCCAGCAACACCGCGTCGGTCGTCAGCACCTGCGCCAACGCCGCTACGTCTTGGCCGCGCACCGCGTCTATGAAGGCACTGACGAGAAGGTCACGCTCCTCCTGAGCGACCTCGCGCCGTGCATAGTCGGCCTTGATGTTCTTGCGCGCACGGCTGCTGAGCTGGCGGCACGCCGCCTCGCTGCGTTCGAGGTGATGAGCAACTTCGTCGTAATCGAGATCGAACACATCGTGTAGCAGGAATGCCGCGCGCTCCAAGGGCGAGAGCCGCTCCAGAGCAAGCAGAAAGGCCACCGACACGTCCTCGGCATACTCTATCTGCTTTGCAGGGTCCGGCTTCCAGTCGAAGAACTCGTCATTCTCGAGCAGTGGCTCGGGCAGCCAGACGCCGACGTACTGCTCGCGCCGCGCCGACGCCGAGCGCAGTTTGTCAAGGCACAGGTTAGTGACCAGGCGCGACAGGAAGGCACCGGCGTGCCCCACCGTGGATTCGTCCACTTCGACCCAGCGCAGCCACGCTTCCTGCACGATATCCTCGGCGTCGGCGCGCGAGCCGAGCATGCGATACGCCAGCGCACGCAATCGATGGCCGTGATCGCGTTCGTACCGTTGCGCGCGGGCGGTGGGAGATAGATCAACGCTGTTCGGCATGACTGGAAATACCCCGCTGTGCGTAGTACACCACAGATAAAGACGAGCAGGACCGGGGATTTGTGACGCTTGGGTCTACTCGGTGCCAGGTTTTTCCAGTATCCGTCGCGCCCGCAGCGTGAGGGTTGTGAGGAGCAGATGCTCTTATGCCACAACGTCTCCCGGAAGACGCCAGCGTGAATTGAGCGGCAAAGCTCAGATCAGCACCACCTTGCCCACCAGGCTGACCTGGCGCTGCGCTTCGAGTGCAAGCTGGAAGTCCTTCAAACCAAAGCGGACAGCGACCGGCAGGAGTTCCGGCTCAGATGCGAGAAGCGACCAGCATTCGGCCATGGCGGCGGCGAAGACTTTGGGCGACGTGCCGGCGGTCCAGGCCTCTATGCCGAAGCCCTGCCAGAGGAGATTGCGATACAGCACGATGGCCGCACGGAACTCGAAGGGACGGTCGTCGAGAACGCCGTAAGAGATCAATCGGCCGCCCGGTGCGGCGGCCGCGATTAGATCGATAGTCGTCGGTCCACCGACGGCGTCCAGTACGACGTCGAAGTCGGCTTGCCCTTCGAGTGTTTCGGCGACGGTGGCGCCGCGCGAGACGGCTTCGTTTCGCTCGGCATGGAGTAGCACGTAACCGCCATATTCGCGCGCGAGGCGCTGCAACTCGAGGCTTCGGCGTCGCGCGAGCGCGGCCAGAATCCTGACGACGGTGGAGCGCCCGGCCGTCGCCAGGATCCGTGCGCCTTGAGCCGGCCGGGCCATGTCGAGCAGGCCCCAGGCGGTCGGCGGATTGAGAGTGAACTGGCACACCACTTCGTCGGGAAGAATGGCCGTGAGATCCGCCGGCACGGGACGGATGCGCGCGGCTGGAATCGCTGCGAACTCGGCCCAGGCACCCGGCGAACGAAATGCTACACGCTGACCGGGTACGAGCCCCTCGACGCCTTCGCCCACCACGGTCACCACGCCGGCGCCGTCGAAGCCGGCGATCTGGGGAAAGCGCGGCTGCGTGCGGTAGCGGCCGGCGATGAACATCAGATCTGCCGGCTGTATGCAGCGAGCGAGCACTTTGACTATCACTTCGCCGGATTTGACGTCGGGATCCGGCATGTCCCGAAGGGTGAGCACTTGCTCGGCCGGACCGGCTCGCTCGAAGACGACGGCTTGCATCACGGCGAAAATCGGGAGGCTATCGCTGGTCGGCAACTGCCAGTTCTTCGGGCTCGCCCGATATTGCACGTTCCACGGCGGCCGCGAGTACGACGCCGAGGCCCATGGCAATCCCACCGGCCGCCAGGTGAGCGAGCGCTACGATCCAGTGCATCGGGCCCGGCAAGATCGCTGCCTGCTCGTACCCGAATGCGACAACGGCAGTCCCCCACAGGAATGCCACTATCGCGAGCGCGCGGTGGGTGTCAGCACGGATGGCCAGTACGGCTGTTGCCCACAGGGTGACAACGAGTAGCATTCCGAACGCGACGTGAACCGTCTGCCATGAAAATGCGAATCCCGCCCAGAAGGCGAGGCCAAGCAGCAGCGCTCCGAGGCCCGAGAGACGCAAGAGCAATTTCAGAAATCTGGCGATGGCAATCATGTGAACGATCTCCTTGAGGTGTATCCGCCAGGAGCGATCTCCGGCGAAAATCCTCGGCGGGTGGCTGTTGACATGACGTACCAGACTCCGCAGTTGTGACACGTTTGTGCAGCGGCTTTCGTTGTCGCGGACGGCGGCGACCTCGTCCGAATCGGTGTAGCAGTTTGCTTGCGTATGCATTGCGCGCAGTGGAGTACGCGACGGCACGTTCGGCAGGCCCGAGATGATCGTGTGCTCGGGCGCGGCAGACGAGCATTTCTAGAGCACCAACGCTACTCGGGCCGCGTCGCCGCAATGTACGTCCGGGCAATCCGGACAAACTGCTCGCGATCGCCAAATGAGGCCTGTCCTGATTGTCACAGAGCGCGAGGGCGCTTCGTCTAGTGGGTATACAAGCAAGGCTGCCGGCCCAATTTCAACGTGATCCGAGGGCCCAAGACTCTCGTCAGGGAGAACTTCGACTTGGACACGCCACAATGCGGACGTTAGGCCTCGCGAATCGGGGGTCGAAGCATGTCCTACGCCACATCCATTCTGCTCATGGCTGGCCTGTATCTTCTGGCTGCGGCGAGTCCAGGACCGAATTTCTTTATCATCAGCCAGTTGGCGTTGAACGGACGGCAAGATCAAGCGCGCCGCGTCGCCATTGGCATTACGGTTGGCTCCACCGCCTGGGCAACGGCGGCGGTCGCGGGGCTCTCCGCGCTGTTGAACACCTTCGAGTATCTCGCCACTGGACTGCGTGTCACTGGAGCGCTGTATCTCGTTTGGTATGGAGTCCGCTTGCTGCGCAGCGCGCTCGCCTTCGTGCCAGCCGCTCAATCGACCGGCCCAAGCGCAACTACCCAAGAGAGCTTCAGATCCGGCGTGTTCACGAGCTTAACGAATCCGAAGTCAGCCGCGTTTTGGTCAAGCATCTTTGCGTCTACTCTGCCCAAGCAGGCGCCGGTCTGGTTTCTGGTATTGGTTTGCTGCCTTATCGCCGCATTGTCTGCCTCGTGGCATCTTGCCCTGGGCGCGGTATTCGCCCGCCCGAAGCTCCAGGCAGCCTACCTCTCGGTTCGTCGCCCAATCGAGACGGTTTGCGGTGGCGCATTGGTTGCACTCGGTGTGCGTCGGGTGGTGGCCTGGTGAGGCCTGATATGTCGGCTATTTCGTTAAGTCCCTGACAAGCACGAGTTGATTATTGCATTCCGGAGGCAGGTGCCCTCCCGATCGACGCGCCTCAGGCAACTTGCAGACAGGCGCAATGTGAATACGGTCCAAATCTTCTCTCCCCGACCAGAACTCGCTAGCGATAAGTAGCCTGCAAGCCCGTCAACGAGCGGCGCCTCTACGCCAAATCACGTTTGTCACATTCGGAAGGAATTTGCGCTGGTTGAATGCATATCTTTCCATTGCAGGTAAACCTCAAAATTCCATGTTCAACGCGGCGCGATTCTCCGCGGTATGGTCAATTTTACTGCCGTGTTCCATGTCAACTGCCGATCGCTGCCAAAATTGGAACTCGCACCTCACAGGTCAATTTGTACGTCAGACAGTTCAATCGATGGCGACCATCGCCGGAATTTGCGCCCTGCGCGGCGTACGACCAGCCGCTGCGAATGATGCCTTTGCGCCCTGCCGAAATATTATTCAGGAAGCCAGCACCTGCCGAATCTCGGCGGCTCGCGCGCTGACCGTACCGTCTCTGTCGATCCCGACGTCGGCACAAACAAGTGCATGGCCCAGCGCGGCTCCCTGCAAACAAATCCCGGTCTCGATATCGAACTGTGCGCCGTGGGCGTGGCACACGATTCGAGTGCCGTCGGCGCTCAGAAAAGCGTCCTTTCGCCACGCGAGCGTCGCACCCAGGTGCGGGCAACGATTCCGATAAACGCGAATCAGCGTGTTGCGCCTGACGACGAAGTGGGTGTCGCGGCCGAGTCCCAACGGGTCCAGCCCGAGGGAGTCCACCTCGTCGAGATCGCGTAGATTGCACAATCGGACGTGTTCGGCGTTTATTTTTCCCTTCGAGTCGTGCTCAGCCGCCGGGCGGGCCCATCGGGAACCACTTTTCCGTGCTTTTGAACAGGAATAGTTGCGATGTGTCCGCATTCGCGGGCGCTTCGCGCGCTACCCAGTTGTCATCGTGCAGGTCCATGTCGGCGTCGTACTCGACGTGGCAACCGAGCGGGCTGTTGAAATACCAGAACCAGTTGGAACCGAACAGGTGGCGCCCGGGGCCCCAGAATGACTCGTAGCCCTTGTTGACGAAGCGCGTACCGGCCTGCAGGACCTCGGTCGGGCCGCCCATGTGAAACGTGAAATGCTCACAACCCTGCATGAACGGCGGCGTTTGTATGCAAAACAGCGTGTGATGATCGTGGGTCCCGGCCGGGCGCATGAAAGGTCCGACGCCGGTGAAGCGATCGGTCGTGATAAAGCCGAGCCGCTCTGCGTAGAACGCTTCCATTCTTTGCGCATCCGGGACGAAATAGACGATGTGCGACAGGGTCCTCGGCCTGGGGTCGGATGTCGGATCGGCGCCGATGACGTTTTCCGGCCGCTGCGGCGGTGCGCCGGGCGCGTTGACGGACTCGGCCGCCAGCGAGATCGGTTTCCGCACCGTGACCTGGAAGCCCAGTGCGAACCCTGAATCATCGA
>JBAUVS010000010.1:0-2963 GCA_049583345.1 Woeseiaceae bacterium | reverse complement strand
GCGCCGCGCGGTCGTGGTGGAAGACCCCGATTCCGGCCGCGTCATGGAACTCTGGACGACCGCACCGGGCGTTCAGTTCTATTCCGGCAACTTCCTGGACGCCACCACGGCCGGCAAGTCGGGGCATGTCTACCGGCAGGGCGATGCGCTGTGTCTCGAACCGCAGGTGTTCCCGGACGCACCGAATCATCCCGATTTCCCGTCGGCGCGGCTCGATCCGGGCCAGACCTACAAGAACAGGATGGAATACCGCTTCTCGACTGAGGGAGAATAGGCCGGGACGACTGCTGACTCGCACGCATGAACGATTCCGCCAAACCGAACAAGCACAAACCCAGACTCCGTTCCCGCGAATGGTTCGACGACCCGGCGTATCCGGACATGACGGCGCTGTACCTGGAGCGCTACCTGAACTTCGGCCTGTCGCTCGAAGAATTGCAGTCCGGCAGGCCGATTATCGGCATCGCTCAGACCGGCAGCGACCTGTCGCCGTGTAACCGGCACCACCTCGTGCTCGCGGAGCGTGTGCGGGAAGGCGTGCGCGAGGCGGGCGGCATCGTGCTCGAATTCCCCGTGCACCCGATCCAGGAGACCGGCAAGCGGCCGACGGCGGCGCTGGACCGTAACCTCGCCTATCTCAGCCTGGTCGAGATCCTGTTCGGCTATCCGCTCGACGGCGTCGTGCTGACGATCGGCTGCGACAAGACGACGCCTGCGTGTTTGATGGCCGCCGCCACCGTCAACATCCCGGCGATCGCACTCTCGGTGGGCCCGATGCTGAACGGCTGGCACGACGGCAAGCGCATCGGCTCCGGCACCATTATCTGGAAGGCACGCGAGCAGCTCGCCCGTGGCGAGCTCGACTACCGGAGTTTCATCGAACTCGTCGCCAGCTCTGCGCCGTCGACGGGTTACTGCAATACCATGGGCACCGCGACGACGATGAACAGCCTGACCGAGGCGCTGGGCATGTCGCTGCCAGCCTCCGCTGCCATACCGGCACCGCACCGCGACCGGCAGGAATGCGCGTATCGCACGGGCCGGCAGATCGTCGAGATGGTGCATGCCGATCGCAAGCCGTCCGACATCCTGACGCGCAGCGCCTTCCTCAACGCGATCCGGGTCAACTCGGCGATCGGCGGTTCGACGAACGCGCCCGTCCACATCAATGCGATCGCGCGTCACATCGGCGTCGAACTCTCCATTGACGACTGGGAGGAGTACGGCCTCGAAATTCCCCTGCTGGTAAACCTGCAGCCGGCCGGCGAGTATCTCGGCGAGGATTTCTACCGGGCAGGCGGCGTGCCGGCCGTCGTTTCGGAACTGCAGCGCAAGGGCCTGATCGACGAGTCCGCGCTGACGGTCAACGGGCAAAGCATCGGCGAGAACTGCAAGGACGCGGAGATCCGTGACGAGAACGTCATCCATCCTTTCGAGCGCCCGTTGAAAGAGCGCGCGGGCTTCACCGTCCTGCGCGGCAACCTGTTCGATTCGGCGATCATGAAGACCAGCGTGATCTCGGACGAGTTTCGCCGGAAATACCTCTCCAACGCCGAGGATCCGGAGGCATTCGAGGGCAACGCCGTCGTCTTCGACGGCCCGGAGGATTATCACGAGCGCATCGACGATCCCGCACTCGGCATCGACGTGGACACGATCCTGTTCATTCGCGGCGCCGGCCCGGTAGGTTTCCCCGGCTCGGCCGAGGTCGTGAACATGCGGCCGCCCGCGGCGTTGATCCGCGCCGGCATCGACACCCTGCCCTGCGTCGGCGACGGCCGCCAGTCGGGCACGTCCGGGTCGCCGTCGATCCTGAACGCATCGCCCGAGGCCGCGGCGGGCGGCGGCCTGGCATTGCTCAAGACCGGTGACCGCGTCCGCATCGACATGCGGCGCGGCGAAGCCAACATGCTCGTCGCCGACAAAGAACTCGCCGCGCGCCGCAAGGCACTCGAGAAAGCCGGCGGCTATCCGACTCCCGAGAGCCAGTCGCCCTGGCAGGAAATGCAGCGCCTCACGGTCGGCCAGTACGAGACCGGCGCCGTGCTCGAGCCTGCAACCAAATTCCAGCGACTCGCGCAGAAGTACCGGGTGCCGCGACACAGTCATTGAGGTACGGCTTTGCAGGTTCGAGGGCCGAAACGGGCTCCCGCAAGTCCCCGAAACTACTGACGGCGACCGTTCGTCCGGAGCTATACTCCGCGCCGGGAACCGGCACGCACCGGACGCTCGTATATGCTGAGGGGCGACAGTTGACGATTATGAAAGACTCATCCATCAACCGGCACCGGCGAGCAATCGTTGCCGGCGCATTGGCTGTGTCCGCTCGGCTTTCTTTTCCAGTATCTGCCTTTGCGGGGACCACGAGACCTGCATCAACGGGAGATCGAAAAATGGATATCGACCGCTTTGTTACAGACTGCATCGCCGCCAATGAAGAGGCCGACGCACAGGCCGCTGTCAACGAGGTGCTTGCGCGAGCGGTCTCCAATCCCGAGGCCGTGTTGGCGGCACTGGGTGATCCGGCCAGAGCCGGGCTCAACGTGCTGTTGAGCTCCCCGACACTGACGATATTTGCCGCCACGTGGACGCCACAGATGAATCTCGTGCCCCACAACCATCTGATGTGGGCCAATATCGGGATCTACACCGGCCGCGAGGACAATATCTTCTGGAAACGCACGCCTGCCGGAATCAAGGCTTACGGTGCCGATGCGCTATTCACGAAGGACACGGCGATGTTGCCTGAAGATGCATTGCACTCGGTTACGAATCCCCTGCAGCGCTTTACCGGCGGTATTCATATCTATGGCGGCGACTTCTTCAATACGGCGCGCAGCCAGTGGAACCCGGAGACGCTTGCAGAGGAACCGTCCGACGGTGCCAGGATCCGTGAGATGTTCAAGCAAGAGAACGAGAGGCTCGGGCTGGACCAGGGGGCGTGATGGACATGCAGCTGTCCG
>JBAUVS010000009.1:0-4426 GCA_049583345.1 Woeseiaceae bacterium | reverse complement strand
TCGCGCGAGCCCTGCTGCGCTCGCCCGAACTGGTGCTGATGGACGAGCCGCTGGCCTCGCTGGACCGGGCGCGCCGCGACGAGATCCTGCCGTTCCTGGATCGCCTGCACGCCGAATCGAGCGTGCCGATCCTCTACGTGAGCCACACCATCGACGAGATCTGCCGCCTCTGCGACCACCTGCTGGTGATGGACGCCGGTCGTGTCGTCGCGGAAGGTGAGCTGCAGTCCGTGCTGGTCCGCACGGACCTGCCGCTGATGGCCGGTGAAGACGCCGGGTCCGTCGTCGAGTGCCGGGTCAGCGGCTACGACGAGGCGGACGAATTGCTGCGGCTGGATACCTCGGGCGGCGAGCTGCTCGTACCGGGCAGGCCGCGGCAGCCGGGCACGGCGCTCAGGCTGCGGATCCGCGCCAACGACATCAGCCTCTGCCGCGCGCGCCCGGAGGCCAGCACGATACTGAACATCCTGCCGGCCGTCGTCGACGCCATCCAGGCCGGCGAGGGCTCGTCCGGTCTCGTCCGCCTCGCGCTCGGCGACGACCGCGTCGTGGCGCGCGTGACGCGACGCTCGATACGCGAGCTGTCGCTCGCGCCGGGCGATCGCGTCTTCGCGCAGATCAAGTCCGTCGCGATGCGCTCTCGCGCCGAGCGCTAGGACAGGCGCCTATTCGCCGAAACGCTTGCGCAGCGTGACGCCGAAGGTCCGCGGCTGGTTCGTGCGGAAGCTCAGGCGCGCCCTGCCGCCGCGTTCGCGGTCGAAGGACAGGTTGGCGTTCTCGTCGGTCAGGTTGGTGACGTAGAGCTCGGCCTGCCAGCTGTCGAAGCTCACGCCGGCGACCAGGTTCGCGATCGTGTACGAATTGAGATCGAGGTCGAGACTCGTCACCTCGTTGCCGGTCGCGCCGCCGAAAGGCAGGCCCGACACGAAGTCGCCCGCGCCGGCGACCTGGTCGCTCGGCTGCGTATACCGGTCACCCACGTACTGCACCGTCGCGGTCACGTAGCCGTCCATGCCGCTGCCGCCCATCGACACCGGGAACAGCCAGGTCCCGCTGGCGGCGGCCTGGAATTCGGGGACCGAGGCGAGCCGGTTGCCTTTCTCGACGCCGCCGAGTATCGAACCCGTCGCGTCGGTGACCGTCGAGTCGAACTCCGACTGCACATAGCTGCCGGTCAGCGAGAACTGGAACGAATCCGACGCGTTGCCGCTCATCTCGAATTCGACACCCGTCGAGTGCGAGTCCGGGACGTTGAACGAGATGCGCGACGAACACGAACCCGCATCGAGAGTGACCTGCAGGTCCGTTATGTCGGCGCGGAATGCCGCGGCATTCAATGTAATGCCGTTGGCCAGGCGCGACTTGACGCCGATCTCGTAGTTCCAGAGTTTCTCGTCGTCGTAGCTCTGGAAGCTGCCGAAGATCAGTTCGTCCTCGGGCGAACAGAGGGTCTCGTTGAGCGGGTCATTGACGCCGCCGAGCCGGAAACCCTGGGCGACCTGCGCGTTCAGCGTCACGCTGTCGTTGACGTCGAAACTCGCCAGCACGCGCGGCGTGAAGCCGCTCGACGAGGTCTTGTCGGTCTGGTCGTCGCTGTTCGCGAACAATCCGCCGGACAGGAAGCGGCGTTTCTCGTCGAAGTTGTAGGAACGCCCGCCCACGGTCAGGCGGAACTGGTCCGTGAAGTCGTAGCTGACCTCACCGAACAGCGCCGTCTGCTTGATCTTGTACGGCAGGTCCGAATTGTACGGCGAGTCGAGATCCGGATACCCGTTTGCGACGGCCGCCGACGTGCCGGCCCCGAGCGTCGCGTCGACGTAGGCCGCGTAACCCGGCGTCGGCAGGCGCTGCGCGTAGTCACGGTCCATGTCGGCATAAAACACGCCGAACAGCCACTGGAACGGACTGTCGCTGTTCGATGCAAAACGCAACTCGTAGGTCGTCTGCGAGAGATTCGTCGTGTCGCGGAGGTTCGAGGGCAACAGGACGGCCGCGTCCGGAAAGCCCAGGTCGACCGATACGGAGCCGGTCAGCGCGCTGGCGTCGCGGCTGACGAGGATGTCGCGATTCAGGAAGCTGGCGACGAAGGTCATGTCGAACGCATCGTACGAACCGTCGACGACCACATCGCCGAGTGTCGTCTCGTCCTTGAAGCCCTCCCGGAGCAGCAGCCATTGCTGGCGATCCTTGAGCATGATCGGCGGCCGCGTGGTCGTGTAGGGGTTCGCGAACAGGTTGTAGACCTCCTGCCGGTTGAACCCGTCCGTGTCGATCTTCTGGTAGATGATTCGCGGCGTGATCGTCAGGTTGGCGGTCGGCATGAATGCGACCGCGACGCGCGCGCCGTCGCGCGTGCCGCTGTTGACGTCGTTCCAATGGCCGCCGCCTTCGCGCAGGGCGTCGATGAAACCGCCGTACTCGGTCGTGTAGCCGACCGCGCGCACCGCGGCCTTGCCGTCGGCGAACGGTGCGTTGAACATGCCCTTCAGGTGGCCGCCCATGCCGCCGCCGCTGATCGAGTTGACGTCCAGTTCGGCGGAGCCCTCGAACGCGTCGAAGTTCGGCTCATTGGTGATATAGCGGATCGTGCCGCCGATGGAGCCCGAGCCGAACAGCGTGCCCTGCGGCCCGCGCAGCGTCTCCACGCGATTCAGGTCGTAAAGATCGAAGTCCGGTGTGAACAGCGACAACGAGATCACGGACTCGTCCATGTACACGCCGACCTGCTCCTTCACGCCCGGCTGGTCGCGCACGATCTGGCCGGCGGAGACGCCGCGGATGGCGACCTGGCTCTGGCCCGGGCCGAGGTTCTGGATCGTCAGACCGGCAACGTTGCGCGCGATATCCTGGAGCGAGTCGGCGCCGGCGCGCTGGATGTCCTGTTGTGTCTGCGCGTTGATCGAGAACGGCACGTCCTGGATCGTCGATTCGCGCTTGGTCGCCGTGACGGTGATCTCCTCGACGCTTTCGGCCCGGACGACCGCGGTCACCAGCAATGCGGCGAGCGAAAACAAGGAAAGGCGAAGTGCGGTGTGGCGACGATTTGTCGCATTTATGTAACGGAACATGACTAGCCCCCCGAAGAATGGCCTGTTCACCAGTTAAGCTTCTGAATATTAACATAAGGCTCTTTCAGCAAATGAGTTGTGTTTTTGCAACAGACGACCCGGGCGGACCGCCTTCCGGGGCGCCGGTGCGCTGGAGCCGGGCACATGAACCTGTTATACGATGCCGATGCTCGATGCTTTTCGTGATTTCCTGAAACTCGAGGCCGCCAGCGGCATCCTGCTGGTGGTGGCGTCCATCGTCGCGATCGTCGTCGCGAACAGCCCGCTTGGTGCACTGTACGCCGCCTTCATCGACATCCCCGTCGAGATCCGCGTCGGGACTTTCGGTATTGCCAAACCATTGCTGCTGTGGATCAACGACGGGTTCATGGCCGTGTTCTTCCTGCTCGTCGGTCTCGAACTCAAGCGCGAGATCCTCGAAGGCGAGTTGTCGAATCGGTCGCAGTTCCTGTTGCCCGGGATCGGCGCCATCGGGGGCATGCTGCTGCCGGCGCTGTTGTATGCGTGGGTCAATCGGGGCGACCCCGTCGCGCTGCAGGGCTGGGCCATACCGGCCGCGACCGACATCGCGTTCGCCCTGGCGATCCTGTCGCTGCTCGGCAGCCGCATCCCGCCGGCGCTGCGGGTGCTGCTGGTGTCCATCGCGATCTTCGACGACCTCGGCGCGATCGTCATCATCGCGCTCTTCTATACTGACGGGCTGTCGATGACGGCGCTGGCGGTTGCCGCGGCCTGTCTGCCCGTCCTCGCCGTATTGAACCGGCGCGGCGTCGTCGAGCGGGCACCGTATCTCCTGTTCGGCGCCATCATGTGGGTTGCCGTATTGAAGTCCGGCGTGCATGCGACGCTGGCGGGGGTCGTGCTTGCGATGTTCATTCCGTTGCGCGATCCCTCGGGCGGGCCGTCGCCGCTGCGCTCGCTCGAGCACGACCTGCATACCGTGGTCGCGTTCGGCATCCTGCCGGTGTTCGCCTTCGCGAATGCCGGCGTCGCGCTGAGTGCCGTGTCGGCCGAGTACCTCCTGCATCCGGTGCCGTTCGGCACCTTTGCCGGGCTGTTCCTCGGCAAGCAGGCGGGCGTGTTCCTGTTTTGCTGGCTCGCGATCGCGGCCGGCTGGGCACGATTGCCGCAAGGCGTGAGCTGGTTGCAGCTCTACGGTGCCGCGCTGCTGTGCGGCGTCGGCTTCACGATGAGCCTTTTCATCGGCTCGCTCGCCTTCGAGAACTCCGGCGTCAACCTGTTGTTCGACGAACGCCTCGGTATCCTGGCCGGGTCGATCGCGTCGGCGCTCGGCGGTTACCTGGTCCTGAGAGCGGCGTCCGCGTCGGTGCGCTAGCCGGCAGGCATGCGCGTTTCGG
>JBAUVS010000008.1:0-4724 GCA_049583345.1 Woeseiaceae bacterium | reverse complement strand
ACGGCGATACCGAGGATGCACAGGAGTGGGGCGAGAAATTCGGCGTGCTCGGCTATCCGACGATGATCGTGTTCGACTCCGAGGGCAACGAGCTGACACGGATACCCGGCGGCATCGACCTGCAGGCTTACGCTAACGTCCTCGACTTGACGCTGAGCAATAATTCGTCGGCGAGCAAGATCGTCGCGACCCTCGGAGACGCGTCGCTCTCGGCCGACGAGTGCAGGCTGCTCGCGTACTATTCCTGGGAGCAGGACACGCGCATCCTCGAGAGCGCGGACCGGCGCGCCGCGTTCCGGAGCATGTACGAGGCCTGTCCCGAGTCACTGGCCACGGAGCGCTCGATGCTGTACTTCGACTGGCTGCAGGCCGCGATCGAGGCGGCCGATGCGGACGAAGATCCCGCCCCGCTCACCGACGCGGAAAAATCAGAGGCACTCGCGCATCTCAATTCGCTGCTCGCCGACGACGGTCTCATCAGGGCCAACATCTTCGTCGTACTGTTCATGCCCGACGACCTGACGCGTGCGCTCACCGACGCCGATACTCCGCAACGCAAGACCCTGGTCGACGAGTTCAGTGCCGCGTACGACCGCATCGCTGCCGACGAGGCGATTTACAAGCGCGAACGCATCTACACGCTGATGGGCCGCATCGGCCTCGAACGTCTCGACGACGAACACGCCGACCTGTCGCAAGGGCTGAAAGACAGGATCCGCGAGACCGTGAAGTGGGCCGACGAGTCGACACCGAGCGTGTACGACCGGCAACCGATCATCAACGCCCTGGGGAACGTGCTGAACGAGGCCGGGATGCTGGACGAGGCGAGGGCGCTGTTGCTGGCGGAACTCGACAAGTCGAAGCAGCCGTACTACTTCATGGTCGACCTCGCCGACATCGAGCAGCAGGCCGGCAACAACGATGCGGCGATCGGCTGGCTGAAGAAGGCCTGGGACGCGTCGAAAGGACCGGCGACGCGATTCCAGTGGGGGTACTACTACCTGAATGGGCTCATCGAGATGGCGCCCGATGACACCGCACTGATCCGGGACACGACCGTCGGCCTGGTGCGGGACCTGCAGAATTCGAGCGGGCTGTATCAGCGCCCGAAGGCGCAGCTCGGCCGCCTGGAGAAGAAGCTGCTGACCTGGAGCGAGGACAACGGGCACGCGGATTCCCTCGCGGAGATCCGCGCGGCCGTAAGACAGGTCTGTGCCACCGCGAAGCGACAGGACGAATCGCGCAAGACCTGCGACGCATTCCTCGCAACCGCCTAGAGGCCCGCGCATGGCGCGCTACTCAACGGTCCTGATCGATCTCGATCACACGCTGTTCGATACCCAGGCCTCCGAGATTGTCGCGTTCGACCTGGCGATGGCGCTTGCCGGCGTCGCCGAGCCTGCCGGCTACCTGGAGGCGTTCGTACGTATCAACCTCGGTCTCTGGGCCCGGGTCGAACTCGGCGAACTCACGCCGCAGCGGGTGCGCTCGCTGCGCTTCGAGAAGCTGGTCGAAGAAGCGGTCCTCGACGCCGACGCGCAGGCGATGTCGGACGCCTACGTGCAGGGGCTCGGCGCCAACGGTGAGCTGTATCCGGGGGCGCTCGATCTGCTTAGATACATGGCACCGCGAGCTCGCGTCGCCTTGCTCACCAACGGCCTCAGCGAAGTACAACGCGCCCGTATCGAACGGCTCGGGATCGGGGACCTGTTCGATGCGATTGTGATCTCCGCCGAAGTCGGCGCCGCGAAACCGCACGCCGAAATCTTCGACATCGCCTTCGAGAAGCTCGGTTCGCCGGGCAAGGAATCGGCACTGATGGTGGGCGACAATCTGTCGGCCGATATCGCGGGCGCGGCGAACTACGGGATCGCGACGTGCTGGTACAACCCCGGCCGGAAAGCCGCGGCACCGGGCCATCGCATCAGCCACGAGATCCGGGTGCTCGATGAACTGCGCCCTTACATTGCTGTCGATTAGAGAACCTCCGCCCGGAATCATCATGCCCATGCAAGAATTCGCGTTGACGGCGCTCGTCGCCGGAACCATCCTCGGTCCGATGCAGGCTGTTGCGGAAGACGATCCCTACCAGTGGCTGGAGGACGTCTACAATCCGCACGCACTGGCCTGGGTGGAGCAGCAGAACGAGCGCTCGCTCGACGTGCTCGAAGCGGATCCGAATTTCGAGCCGATGCATCGGGAGGCGCTCTCGATCCTGACCTCCGAGGCACGCATCCCCGACGGGCAGATCCACAACGGTGCCGTCTACAATTTCTGGCAGGACAAGACGCACGTGCGCGGCGTGTGGCGGCGCGCGAGCGTCGCGAGCTATCGCAGCGGCAAGCCGGACTGGGAGACGCTCCTCGACTACGACGCCCTGGCCGACGAGGAGGGCGAGAACTGGGTGGCGGGTTCCGTCGTCTGTCTCGAACCGGCGCACCGCCACTGCATGGTCGAGGTCTCGCACGGCGGCAAGGATGCGTCCGTGTGGCGAGAATTCGACGTCGCGAAGAAGGCGTTCGTCAGGAACGGCTTCCGCATCCCGGAGGCGAAGACATTCCTCGCATGGCTCGATGCCGACACGCTCCTGGTCAGCACGGATCGCGGCCACGGCACGCTGACCGATGCCGGGTACGCGCGCACGCTGGTACGCCTGGCACGCGGCAGCAGTCTCGACGATGCGCCGGTCGTGTTCGAGGGCCAGGTCGCTGACGTCGGGGTGTTTCCGAGCGTCGAACAGGGCGACAGCGTCGCCCACGTGTTCCTGCAGCGCTCGGTCACGTTCTTCGAGACGCAGTACTTCTACCGTGCCGAACGTCCCGGCAAGGCTGCCGGCGAGCCGGTGCAGCTGCCCTGGCCATTGAACACCAACCTCGAAGGCGTGCTCGACGGACGTGCGATCGTGACCTTGCGGCAGGACTGGCAGTACCGCGGCCAGGAGTATGCGAGCGCCCAGGTGCTCGCCTACGACCTCGGGACCGGCGACGTCGAGCACGTATTTTCGCCGACCGTGAACCAGGCGCTGCAGGATATCGACGTCGGCGCGACCGGACTGGCCCTGCAATATCTCGATGACGTCGTCGGCCGCGCGGCGCGATTGTCGCGCGGCAAGGACGGCAGCTGGCGGATGAGCCCCATCGAGCTGCCCGACAACGGTGTCGTGCGGATCGTCTCGGCCGGTGGCGGAACCGACGAGCTCCTGCTGTCGTTCCAGAGCCTGACCGAGCCGAACACGCTCTACTATGTGCCCGCCTCGGGAATCGCCGCGAAACGTATCATGCAGGCGCCGGCGTTCTACGACGCCTCCGGCGTCGTCGTCGAGCAGCGCTTCGCCAACTCGAAAGACGGCACCCGCATCCCGTACTTCATCGCCGGCAAGCGCGACGTCCTCGCGCGCGGCAACGCGCCGACGGTGCAATACGGCTACGGCGGTTTCCTGCAGGCGATCGTGCCCGTCTACTACGAGGATCCCGCCCGGCCGCAGCAGGGCGGGCTGGCCGGGAAAATGTGGATCTCGCGCGGCGGCGTACTCGTCATCAGCAACATACGCGGCGGCTCCGAGTACGGGCCCGCCTGGCATCAGGCCGCGATGAAGGAAAAGCATCAGAACGCCATCGACGATTTCATCGCGGTGTCCGAAGCGCTGATCGACTCCGGCATCACGAGCCCGGCGAAGCTCGGTGCGATCGGCCGCTCGAACGGCGGTCTCTTGATGGGTGCGGTGCTGACGCAGCGCCCCGACCTGTATGCCGCCATCGATTGCGGCGTGCCGCTGTTCGACATGAAGCGCTACACGAAGCTCGGCGCCGGTGCTTCCTGGATCGCCGAGTACGGCGATCCCGACGTGCCGGCAGACTGGGCTTACATCTCGAAGTATTCGCCCTATCAGAACCTGCGCGCAGGCCAGCCTTATCCCGAGGTGTTCATCTATTCCTCGACGGCCGACGACCGCGTCCACCCGGGACACGCCCGCAAGGCCGCGGCGAAACTCGAGGCGCTCGGCTATCCGGTTCTGTACTACGAGAATACGGAGGGCGGACACGGCGGCACGGCCAACCAGGACGAGCTTGCATTGCGTACGGCGCTGGAGTACACCTACTTCGCGCACGAACTGATGCGTGAAAAGGGTCTGCCCGGGAGGGAGTAGCGCAAAGCAAGATGCTATCCTTGCAGGGGAACCCACGGGCGGAACAATGGCAACGATCCCGGTGGCCGCCAGGCTCAAACTTCGCATCGCCCTCTGCATTGTCGTTGCCGCGACCGGCCTTGCCCGCGGCGAGCCTGCCGAATACCGGACGTGGAGCGAGTACGGCGGCGGACCGAGCCAGATCAAGTACTCGACGCTGCGGCAGATCGATCGCGCAAACGTAAGGCGGCTCGAAGTCGCCTGGACTTACGACGCGGGCGGCACCAGCGCAGAGCAGACAGACTACAACGCCACCCAGCGATTCCAGCATACGCCGATCGTCATCGACGACGTGCTGTACGCGGTCGGCGCCGACTTGCGCGTATTCGCGCTCGATGCGGCGACCGGCAAGCTGCTCTGGGACCACCCGCTCGGCGCCGACGAAAAGACTGCGGGACCCGGCGGGGTCGCTCTGCGGGGCCTGATGCAATGGCAGGGCAAGCGCATCTTCTACACGGCCGGACAGTACCTGCGCGCTCTCGATGCGAAAACCGGTAAACCCATCGAGAGTTTCGGTGATGGCGGCAGGGTCGACCTG
>JBAUVS010000007.1:0-2458 GCA_049583345.1 Woeseiaceae bacterium | reverse complement strand
AGCGTGCATCTCGGCGTGCCGGTCGCCCAGGCGGAGGTCGGCTATCTCCTGCCGGCGCCGGGACCTGCCGATGACGCGTCCGATGCCTGGCGGCTGTCGCTGTACGTGCTTTGTCACGACTACGAGGGGCGGCTGGGCAAGCGGGCGATCTCGGACGCGGGTCTCGCGTACTTCCTCGATTGCCGCTATCGCTCCGACGGGACGCAGGCCTGGATCACGGTGGCGGCAGGCGTGGATCCGTCCAAGCTCGATGCGTTCCAGGCCGTTCTCGCCGAGGAACTCGAGCGGCTCGGCTCCGAGCCGCCGACGGAGGCCGAGATCGCGGAGGCGAAGCGCTACCTCGTCGGGCGTCGGGCGAGCGCGGCGCAGAGCAACGCGGAGCTCGCGACGCGGCTGGCGCGGGAATGGCTGTGGCACGGCAGGATCGACTCCGCGGACGCGCTGCAACGACGCCTCGGCGCGGTGCAACGCGACGCCGTCACCGAGGCAGCCCGCCACTTCACGCAAGGCGCGACCATCCTCGTCGCCGAATGAGCCGGGCGCCGCCGCGGACTAGGGAGCCGCGCTGCGGCACTGTCCGTAGAAATCCCGTGCCTGCTCGATGTCCGCGAGTACCGCCGCGCGTTCGGCGGCATCGTTGTAGTCGGGATGCTCCGCCGCCGCGCTCGCCAGCCGGTCCAGCCATGCCAGGAAATACTCGCCGTCCTCCGCCGAGCGCGGTGGCCGGCCGCCGACCGTGACGTAGACCGGGCTCGTCGAGGCATAAGGATAGATGTCCAGGACCCGCGGATCCGCGCCGTCGTTCCACGCGCGCAACAGCAACCAGCCGCTCTCGCCGATCTCGACACTGCCGTGGATATCGGCCGAGGTCCCGCCGGCTTCCGGCGCGAACGACTTCACGACCTTGCCGTTGTGCACGAGTTCGAGGTGATCGACCGGCACGGCGGAGCGCAGGAATCCGGAATAGCTCAGCGGCCGCGGGCCGTCGGCGATTCCGACCTCGCCGCCCGGCCCCTCGCCTTCGACCGTCAGGCCGAGCAGCGGCTCGTTGGTGGCGATCGAGGCGCCGGCGCCGAGCGCCGCCAGCCAGGCATCGCGCCGGGCCTTCGGTCCTGTCTTCCTGTTCGCGACTCTCACGTAGGTACGGCCGAGACCGACCGGGCCGTGCAGCGACGCATAATTGGTCATCGCATCCGTGCCGCCCGCCGCGGCGATACGAAGGCCGCAATTCAGCAGGCGGTACCACACCTCCGCCGAGGCGCGGTGATCCGCGAAACCGACGACTTCGTAGTAGTCGACGAGGCCGAGCGCCGCGTCCACCGGCAACTCGTCCGTCAGCGATTCGTCCTGCACCGGGTCCGGCGGCGGCGCCAGGAACGGATGTACGTAACCGACCAGCGCCTGCTGCTCGTGCGCCAGCCGGGCGACCGCCGCGTTGTCCGGATACAGGCTGGCCGCCGCCGTCCCCGGGTACGCGGCATAGCCCGGCAGCAACAGGTGGTCGTTCAGGCCGAGCAGTCCGAGATGCCCCCAGTAGCTCGTGTGGAATTCCTGGGAATGCAGCAACAGGACCGCCGCATCGGATGCGGCATCCGGTGCCGTCGAGAAATACGCGATATCCGGGAAGCGCTGTTCCTTGTTCACGACCAGGTTGAATACGACGCCGAGGTCCTCGGCGCGCGCCTGTTCCACGAGCCGCGCCGGCGTCATCCGATAGGTGCCGCCGTAATTCATGTGCACGTGCACGTCGCCGCTGATCCAGTCTTCCCAGCCGGCCGGCATGTCCAGCGGCCGCAGTGTCACGTCGAGCCCGTTGTCGCGCCCGGCCGCGACGTTGACCAGCCGCTGTTCGATGTTGTAAGCGGGGCCGTGCCAGACCGTGATCCGGGTCGCGCCTGCCGGCAGTTTCAGGTCCGCGCTGCCGTCGATATGGAAGTACTTGGCCTCGAAACTGGTTCCGGACCGGTCGTAACCGTCGTCCGCGTGCACCATGCTGTCGTCCGGTGCGTAGCCGCGGCCGTCCGCGCCGAGCACGGACACCCGGGCGGCGACGGGCTCGCCGTGCTCGTCGAGGACGCGGAGCGCGAAGTCCTGCATCGGAGCCAGGTATGCGCGCCTGGCCGCGACGAGACTGACGACGCGTCCGCCGACGACGTCCTGGATCCGGATCGCCGTGTTGCCGCCTGCGTTGGTGACGTAGGCGATCCGGCTGCCGTCGGGAGACCAGCGCGGCGCCGTGACGTCGAAATCGCCGTAGCTGAGCGGGAACGGTTCGGTGGCGCCTTCGATACGGGTCACCCAGAGCTGATTCCAGGCGCGGCCGAGATACGACGAGTACGCGATGCGCTTGCCGTCCGGCGCGACGTCCGGGCGGGCTTTCCAGGTCGTCTCTTCCCGCCGCACGAGACGTGGCTTCGCGGGCTCGTCCACGCTCACCCGCCAGATGTTGCCGGTGCCG
>JBAUVS010000006.1:0-7767 GCA_049583345.1 Woeseiaceae bacterium | reverse complement strand
CCGGTAGACCTCGCCGCGCAAGCCACCGGCCTCGGCCGCCGCGCGCAGCATCGGCGCGAGCGGGAAACGGCCGGGCTCGCGATCCGCGAAGAATGCGGGACGGTACAGCGCGACACCGGCGAACGTGAACGCCGGGCGCTCGCCGTTCCGCACGCGATCGCCGACGAGATCGAAGTCGCCGTGCTCCCGTGCGGCCGGCGTCGGTACCAGCATCAGGTGGGCGAGGTCATCCGCCGCGAGTTCCCGCAGCGGCAAGGGCATCCCGGTATAGACGTCGGCGTTGATCACGAGGAACGGCTGCTCCCCCAACAGCGGCAGCGCCCGGCGAATCCCGCCACCCGTCTCGAGGACGTCGTCCCCTTCCGGGCTGTAGACGACGTCGATCCCCCAGGCGGCGCCGGAACCGACGTGCTCGACGATGGCTTCCCCGAGCCAGCCGAGATTGATGACGACGGTGCCGATGCCGGCCGCCCGCAGCGCGGCCAGGTGGCGATCGAGCAGCGCCTCGCCGCGCACCCGGACCAGGGCTTTCGGAATCCTGTCGGTGACCGGCCGGAGACGTTCGCCGCGACCCGCGGCAAGGATCATGGCGATCACGCGGGTGCCTCGAGCGCCGGCAGGCAACGCTCCACGATCAGACTCTGCAGGAACGCGAGTTCCGGATAGCGCGACCCGAGCGCCACGATGTAACGCAGCGTGCGCGGGACGTCCGCGAGGTACCCGGGCTTGCCGTCCCGGTGCTTCAGCCGTGCGAAGATGCCGGATGCCTTCAGATGGCGTTGCACGCCCATGAGCTCGAAATGACGCCGGAATTGTTCGATGTCGATGCCGCTCGTCGCCGCGATGCCGGAGCCGGCATGATATCCGCGTAACCATTCGTCGACCCGCTCGCGAGGCCAACTGACGTAGCAATCCTTGAGCAGCGAAACCAGGTCGTAGGTGAGCGGGCCCTCGACCGCATCCTGGAAATCCAGGATGCCGGGATTGTCCCGCGCGGTGACCATCAGGTTTCGCGAGTGAAAATCCCTGTGCACGAACACCTGCGGTTGATCGAGGGCGTTTGCGACCAGCAGATCGCAGATCGCCTGCCAGCGCTTCTCGTCGTCCGCGTCGAAGTGCAGGCCGAGGTGCCTGCCGCACAGCCAGTCGTGAAACAGCGACAGCTCGAATCGCAGCAGTGCATCGTCGTACGGCGGCAGGTGTGCCTGGAAGGCGGCGCCGTTCGACTGCATGCGCTCGAGAGCCTGCAGCGCATCCGCGTACAGCGGCCCGGCCCGGCCGGCATCTCCCTGCAGCTCTCCGAGATAGGACGTCGTGCCGAGATCCGTCAGCAACAGGAACCCGGCATCCAGGTCGACCTCGATTACCCGCGGCGCGTTCAGGCCCATCGATTCGAGATAGCCGGCGACACGGATGAACGGCCGGCAGTCTTCCCGGTCCGGCGGCGCATCCATCACGATGAAACTCTCCTGCCCCTTGTGCACTCGAAAGTAACGGCGGAAACTCGCGTCGAAGGATGCGGGTACCGGTTCGGTACCCGCGATACTTTTAAAGCCAGAAAGCCAGGTCCGGAGCTCCGCAAGTCGGGGGTCATCGGGGTCGTTGACGGTGTCGATTGCTGCCTCCGTAACGCGTTGAAGCACCAGCAAAACTATGCGAAGGTAACACACCCCTGTGATCCGACGATCGAATTGTCATCAAAATTCCTGATCATTGCCGGCGCCTTGCTGGTCGTGTCCCATGCGTGGGCGGCAGAACCGACATCCTGCAGCACGGCGCCAGAGCGGATACTCGAACAGAACCAGTCGACCGCCCCGGACACGGATGCCGGCACGATCACGCTCGAAGTCGGCGGGGTCGAGGCGCAACTCGGCGACAAGCCGACGGCCTCGATGACCGGTGGCGTCTACCTGCGCCAGGGCAACAAGCTCGCCGGCGCCGAGAGCGCCCGTTACGATCCCGACAGCAAGACCCTGTTCCTCGAGGGCGGCGTCAAGTACGAGGATCCGAACACGCAGGTTGCCTCGCGTACCGGGGAGCTTTCCTACGACTTCGGACGGATCCGCTTCCTCGGCGCACAGTTCTCGGTCGCTTCGAACAACGCACACGGTGCGGCTGACGTCATCCAGATCGATCGGCAGGGCGTGCTGGCCCTCAAAGACGTCAACTACACGACGTGCGAACCGGGATCGAACGACTGGTTGCTCGAGGCGCGGGATATCGATCTCGACACGATCGGCGGTGTGGGCACGGCCAAGGGAGTCAAATTGCGCTTCCAGGGAGTGCCGATCTTCTATACGCCGTACCTGTCGTTCCCGGTCGGCGATGCCCGCAAGTCGGGCGTCCTGTCGCCCCAGATCGGCAGCACGAATCGCAGCGGCACCGAGATCCGTATCCCCTATTACTGGAACCTCGCGCCCAATTACGACCTGCTGACGACACCGCGATACCTGTCCGATCGCGGCCTGCAGCTGCAGTCCCAGTTCCGCTACCTGACGAAGCAGTCGGCGGGTCGGGTCGACCTGGAGTATCTCCCCGACGACAACATGTTCGGCGCAACCCGAACGATGATGCGGCTCCGGCATCGCACGACGTTCGACGACGCCTGGCGCAACCGCATCAACTTCTACCAGGTTTCCGACGATCAGTATTTCGAGGACCTCGGCGGCAGCCTCGCGAGTTCCAGCATCACGCACCTCGAACGCAACCTGATCTTCGACTATTACACGGACACGCTGTCGCTGTTCGGCCAGATGCAGGACTATCAGACCCTCGACGCCGCTATCCTGCCGGAGGACCGACCCTACCGGCGTGTGCCGCAGTTGCTCATGAGAGCCGACTGGCCTCACCGCTGGCTGGGTGCGGACCTGCGCGTCGACGGAGAACTCGTCAATTTCCAGCGCGATACCGGCGTCACCGGCTGGCGCCTGAATATGGCGCCCGAAGTCGAGCTGCCGATCTCGCGGCCCGGTTGGTTCATCACGCCCGCGGTCGCATTCGATCTCACGCAATATTCGCTGGACAACACCGAGCCCGGCCAGCGCAACAACCCGAGCCGCGCGCTGCCGATCAGCAGCCTGGATTTCGGGATGGTCCTGGAACGCGACATGAGTGCGGGCGGCCACCGCGTGCAGACGCTGGAGCCGCGCGTGTTGTACGTGCACGTCCCCTACCGCGACCAATCCGATCTCCCGGTCTTCGATACGATCACCCCGGACCTGAATCTCGTGGAACTGTTCCGCAAGAACCGGTTCCTGGGCGTCGACCGTATCGCCGACACCGACCAGGTCAGTCTCGGTATTACCTCCCGGGTCATCGACGACTCGACCGGCCGCGAACTGTTCACCGCGACGATCGGCCAGACCCGATACCTCAGTGCCAGCGGCGTCACGCTGCCGGGCGAACCGCTGATCACCAACGACACTTCCGACTACGTCGCCGAGGTGCACTTCCAGGTGCACGACGATATCAAGCTGGACTTCGGGCACCAGTGGGGCCAGGAGGACCGCGGCACGAAATGGTCGCAGGCCAGGCTCCAGTACCGGCCGGCAAACAACGAGATCCTCAACCTCTCGTATCGTTACCGCCGGGACTCGCTGAAGCAGGGCGACGTCTCGTGGTCCTGGCCGCTCGGTTCCCGGTGGAATTTCGTGGGCCGCTACAACTACTCGTTCCGCGACCAGGAGGCACTGGAGCAGTTCTTCGGCATCGAGTACGAGAGCTGTTGCTGGGGCCTCAGGCTCGTCACGCGCCGGCACCTGTCCACGCGTGACGGAACTCGCGAATCGTCGATTGGTCTGCAGTTGATACTGAAGGGCATGTCGAGCGTCGGCACCGCCGCCGACGAGATGCTCGAACGTGGTATTCTTGGCTATTCCTCTGACGTCCGGTAGTAAATTAGTGTTCAGATTCAACAAGTTAACGGTGACGGCCTGGGGCCTGTCGGCCCTCCTGGCGACGTCCGTCGCCGGCGCCGCCGAGCTCTCGCAGACCGGCGAGTTCCTCGACGGGATCGCCGCCATCGTCAACGACGGGGTCGTGCTGAAGAGCCAGGTGATCGACCAGACCAAGCTGATCATCGAGCGCGCCAGCAAGGCCGAGCCGCCGCTGCACCTGCCGCCGGCACCGATCCTGCGCGAGCAGCTGCTCGAACAGCTCATCCTGAAGGAGATCCAGCTGCAGCGCGCCGACCGCATCGGACTGCAGGTCTCCGACCAGATGCTCAACGAGGCGATCGCGAACATCGCGAAGGAGAATCACGTCAAGTTCGAAGACATGCCCGCGCTGCTCGCCCAGGACGGTGTCGCCTATGCCGACTTCCGCCGCGACCTCCGCGAACAGATCACGCTCGAACAATTGAAGCGCATCGACGTCGGTCAGCGAATCTCGGTGTCGCCGCGCGAGATCGAACAGTGTGTCGCCGACCTCGAAGGCAATGCCGCGATCGAGTCCGACTACAACCTGTCGCACATCATGATCGCGATCCCGGAACCCGCGACCACCGAAGACGTCGCGAAGGCGCGTGCGAAGGCCGACGAGGTATACCAGAAACTCAAGGACGGCGCCGATTTCGGCGAGATGGCGATCCGCTATTCCGATGCGCAGACGGCGCTCGACGGCGGCTCGCTCGGCTGGCTCAAGGGCGACGAGTTGCCGACGATGTATACCGACACCGTCGTCGCGATGCAGGCCGGCGAGATTTCCAAGCCGTTCCGCAGCTCGAGCAGTTTCCATATCGTCAAGGTCAATGACGTCCGCAGCGCCGTGCAGCACAGTGAGGTGGACCAGGTGAAGGTGCGTCACATCCTGATCACACCGAACGAGATCATCGACGACGCGACGGCCAAGCAGGAACTCGAAGACGCGCTGAAGAAGATCAAGAACGGCGAAGATTTCGGCGAACTCGCCAAGCTGATGTCGGACGACCCCGGTTCGGCCTCCCTCGGCGGCGACCTCGGCTGGACCAGTCCCGGCACCTTCACGCCCGAATTCGAGGCCATCGTCGACAAGACCAAGGTCGGGGAGATCAGCGAACCGTTCCACACGCCTTACGGCTGGCATATTCTGCAAGTGCTCGACCGCCGCGTATACGACAACACCGAAGACCTGAAGAAGAGCAAGTGCGTCTCCCGCATCCGGGCCAGCAAGCTCGAAGAAGAGACCCAGCTCTGGTTGCGTCGCCTGCGGGACGAGGCGTACGTCGATACGCGCATCTGAGCCTGAGGCGATACGGCAGGGTCGGCTGTCGTGGCGAATCGCATACCCCTGGTCGTAACAGCCGGCGAGCCCGCCGGCATAGGGCCCGAGCTTTGCCTGAGCTTGCCGCACGAGGATCACGGTGCGGACCTCGTCGTCGTGGGGGACCCGGAATTGCTGCGTGCGCGCGCCCGCCAGACCGGGATCCGGACGATCGTCACGATCATCGACGATGACGAGATCGGCAGGGTGCGGGCGGGCGCCGGCGAGCTGCTGGTCCTGCCCTCGCGCTTCCCGAAGCCCGCCGACTGCGGCCGCCCGCTGACGGAGAACGCACGCGCGCTGCTCGACGGCCTGAGCCTTGCGGTCGAAGGCTGCATGAACGGCCGCTTCGCCGGCCTCGTGACGGCGCCCGTGCACAAGGGCGTGATCAACGACGCCGGCATCCCGTTTACCGGCCACACCGAACTCCTCGCCGAACTGACCGGTACCCCCCTGCCCGTCATGCTGCTGGTTGCGGGGCAGCTGCGTGTCGCGCTCGCGACCACGCACCTGCCCTTGCGCGAGGTGGCCGACAACATCGACCGCGCGCGCCTCACGGCCGTCCTCGACGTGTTGCTCGACGGGCTGCACTTGCGATTCGGCATCGACGCACCGGAGGTCGTCGTCTGCGGCCTGAATCCGCATGCCGGAGAAGGAGGACACCTGGGGTCGGAGGACGCGGAAGTGATCGCGCCCGTCGTGGCCGATTTCGAAGCCCGCGGACACCGTGTACGCGGGCCCCTGCCGGCCGACACCGCGTTTACGCCTGCCGCCGGGCACAAGGATGCGGTGCTGGCGATGTATCACGACCAGGGTCTGCCCGTCCTGAAGTACGCGGGTTTCGGGCACGCGGTCAACGTTACGCTCGGCCTGCCGATCGTACGTACGTCCGTCGATCACGGCACGGCTCTCGACATAGCGGGTACCGGCAAGGCCGACAACGGCAGTCTGGTCGAGGCCGTGCGCCTCGCCGCCGGACTCGCGGTACGATGAGCCCGCAGCGTCCACGCAAACGCTTCGGGCAGCACTTCCTCACCGACCCGGGTGTCATCGATGCAATCGTCGGTGCCGTCGCCCCGGCGCCGTCGGACGTCGTGGCAGAGATCGGCCCGGGTCGCGGCGCGATTACCGTCCCGCTGGCGCGCCGTGCCGGCACCCTGCACGCGATCGAACTCGACCGCGATCTCGCCGCGCACCTGGAACGCCGATTCGCGCAAGACCCGAACGTGACCGTCCACCAGGCGGACGCACTCAGTTTCGACTATTCGCAACTCGGAACGAGAATCCGCGTCGTCGGCAATCTCCCCTACAACATCTCGACACCGCTGCTGTTCGCGCTCCTCGGACATCGGCAGCACATCGTCGACATGCACGTAATGCTGCAGAAGGAAGTCGTCGACCGGATGGCGGCGACGCCGGGCAGCAAGGCCTATGGTCGCCTCGGCATCATGCTCGGCTGCCGCTTCCGCATCGAAAAGCTGTTCGAGGTCGACAGGCTGGCATTCGATCCGCCGCCCGAGGTCATGTCCGGTGTCGCGCGGCTGACGCCATTGCCTGCCGGGACTTACGTCATCGACGACGAAGCGCTGTTCGGGAGGCTCGTCGCCACGGCGTTCAGTCAGCGTCGCAAGACCGTGCGCAATGCGCTGCGCGGGTTCGCCAGCGACGCACAACTCGAGGCGGCCGGCATCGACCCTGGCATCCGCCCCGAAGGCATCTCGATCGCCCACTATGTCGGCCTCGCGAATGCGATAGAATAAGCCGCGACGCCCGCCACTCCCGGTGCCCGATGGAAGACAGGAACTTCAATTTCCGAATCCAGGTCGCGACGAACTACATCAGCGAACAGTCCGAGCCCGAATCGGGGCGCTACGTGTTTGCCTACACGATCACGATCGCCAACACCGGCGAAATCCCGGCGCGGCTCATGAGCCGGCACTGGATCATCACCGATGCCAACGGCAAGGTGAAGGAAGTCAGCGGCGACGGGGTCGTCGGCGAGCAGCCGCATCTCAATCCCGGCGAGGAATTCCGGTATTCGTCCGGTGCGGTGCTGGAGACGCCGGTGGGCGCCATGCAGGGTCTCTATCGCATGCAAGCCGACAACGGGCTCAGCTTCGAGGCGCCGATCGCGCCGTTCACGCTCGCGGTACCGGGCGTCCTGCACTAGTTTCCAGCGTGGCCATTTACGCGATCGGCGATCTGCAGGGTTGCTACGACCCCTTTCGCCGGCTGCTCGACTCGCTGCACTTCGATCCCGCGTCGGACTCCCTGTGGCTGACCGGCGATCTGGTCAATCGCGGCCCCAAGTCGCTGCAGACGCTCCGCTTCGTGAAGTCGCTCGGCGACGCGGTCGTCACCGTGCTCGGCAATCACGACCTGCATTTGCTGGCACTCGGCGCGGGCACGATACGCTACACGCGGCGCTTCTCGACGCTGCGCAACGTGCTGGATGCCGCCGACCGGGACGAACTGCTCGACTGGCTGCGGACGCGGCCGCTGGCACACTACGACGAGGCCATCGATACG
>JBAUVS010000005.1:0-1849 GCA_049583345.1 Woeseiaceae bacterium | reverse complement strand
GGAGCAGGTTGTCCGGAAATGGCCCCTGTGCCGCCGGCTGGACCGTGTTCGTTGCGTTGCTTTGGCCGAAGTAGGCAACGACGAGCGCGTCGCCCGTTGGGCAGGGCTTTTCGATGTAGCCATCGAGCTCGGACGTCGGGCCGAAGATCATGGCCTCGACTGGCACGACGACGTGTTGATTGAATCCTCTCGTGATGCGCGACGTACCGATCCCGACGGTCAATACGACCGCGTACGCGAGGACCACGACGAACGATGCGATGAACAGATTCTGTTTCGAAAGCTTCATTTTCCCCAACCTGCAGCTCTGCCCTACCCGAGGCCGCCCTCGTCTTCCCCGAGGTGTCGACAGCACAAGCCCGCTATTTTGCACCATAGCGGCCACGAATAGCCGCACATTATGACGAATCCCTCATCCCGAAGACAAAAATGTGATGCGTTCCCTCAGGCTCATTGTGGACGGGTTCTCACTCGCGGCGACGTTCTTCGCCAGCTTCTTGCCGAGCTCGACGCCCCACTGGTCGAAGGAGTCGATGCCCCAGATCACGCCCTCGACGAATACCTTGTGCTCGTACAGGGCGATCAGCTCGCCGAGCGTCTCCGGGTCCAGTTTCTCGAACAGGATCGTATTCGACGGCCGGTTGCCCACGTGCACGCGCCAGGGCTCGAGCCCTTTCTCGTTGAAGCCGTCCATCAGCGCCTCGGACTGGGCGAGGCAATTGGCGATGGCGAGGTCCTGCTGGGCCTGATCGCCGCCCGAGGACTTCGCCGGCAGCAGGAAATCGGCCGGCACGAGGCGGGTGCCCTGGTGCAGGAGCTGGTAGAAGGAATGCTGGGCGTTGTTGCCCGCCTCGCCCCAGATCACCATGCCCGTCTTGCACTTGACCGGCTTGCCGTCCATGCGCACGCGCTTGCCGTTCGATTCCATCTGCAGTTGTTGCAGGTAGGCCGGGAAGCGCTCGAGCCGATTGTCGTACGGCAGGATCGCCTGCGAGTCCGCGCCGAAGAAGTTGTTGTACCAGATCGCGATCAGGGCCAGCGTCACCGGCAGGTTCTCCGCCATCGGCGTGTGCCGGAAGTGCAGGTCCATCTGCCGGCCGCCGGCGAGCAGGCGGCGGAACTTGTCCATGCCGATGACGAGCGCCAGCGACAGGCCGACCGCCGACCACAGCGAGTAGCGCCCGCCGACCCAGTCCCAGAACCCGAAGCGGCGCTCCGGGTGGATCCCGAAGGCATCCATCGCGGCGTGGTTGGTCGAGGCCGCGACGAAGTGATCGCCGACCGCGTCCTTGCCCAGGCGTTCGACGATCCAGCGCCGTGCGGCATTGGCATTGGTCATCGTCTCCTGGGTCGTGAAGGTCTTGGAGCACACGACGAACAGCGTCGTCGCCGGATCGAGCTGGCGTTTCAGGTCGGCCAGTTGCGTGCCGTCGACGTTGGACACGCTGTGGAAACGCATCCTGGCGTGCCAGTGCGGACGCAACGCACGGCTCGCCATGACGGGACCGAGGTCCGAGCCGCCGATACCGATGTTGACGATTTCGGTGAGGCGATAACCGGTGCTGCCGGCGATCTTGCCCGCGTGCACACCTTCGACGAACTCGTCCATCCTGGTCAGGACTTCCCAGACTTCCCGCACGCCCGGCGTGTCCAGCGCCACCGTGTCCGAGAGCTTGGCACGCAGCGCGACGTGCAGCGCCGGCCGGTCCTCGCTGCGGTTGATCGATTCGCCCGCAAACATCGCCTCGATCGCCGCCGGCACGCCGGCCTCCGTGGCCAGTCGGGCAAGCAGCTTTGCCGTCGTCGTGTCGAGATGGTTCTTCGAATAATCGAGCGTGAGCTTGTTTGC
>JBAUVS010000004.1:0-2526 GCA_049583345.1 Woeseiaceae bacterium | reverse complement strand
ATCAGCAAGGACGAGCAGCTCGCACGCTTCCGGCAGCGCGACGAGTCGCCCTACAAGCGCTGGAAACTCACCGACGAGGATTGGCGGAATCGCGAACTGTGGGAGTCGTACCAGCGATACGGCCACGACGTCGTGCAATTCACCAGCACCCAGCAGGCGCCATGGATACTCGTCGAGGCCAACGACAAGCACCATGCCCGCCTCAAGATCCTGGATACCGTCGTCAGTCATCTCGAACAGCGCATCGAGTGACCGGACCGATGGGGTCACTGCGTGCAATCGCCGCGGTCGGCGGCAATTACATCGGGCTGCCGGCAAATCCCGGCAGCCCCGTCAGCTTGTTCTCAACGCGCCGGGCGCGGCGTCGATGCGACGCTCGGCGGTAACAGCGGATACACGACCTTCGGCTGCTCGCCGGTAAGGCTCGCGAGGAAATCCGTGATGAGGCCGATCTCTTCATCACTGAGCTGGGCACCCAGCTGGCTCGCGCCCATGATCCCGACGGCTTGACGCAGGTCCCAGACCTTGCCGCTGTGGAAATACGGCGGGGTCAGCTCGATGTTGCGCAGTGTCGGCACCTTAAACACATATTCGTCGCTCGCGGTCTGGGTAACCTGGAAGCGGCCCTTGTCGGTGGGCGGCAGGATGTCCGCCCCGGGCCGCTCCACGACCCCGAACGGCGCGTACTGGCGACCACCCACGTTCATGCCGTTGTGACAGGCGGCGCATCCCTTGTCGATGAAGAGCGTCAGGCCCTGTCGCTGCGCGTCGCTGAGCGCCGACGCGTCGCCGCCAAGAAAACGGTCAAAAGGCGCATCCGGCGTCAGTAGGGTCGCCTCGAACACGGCGATGGCGTTGCGGACGTTGTCGAAGGTGATCGGGTCGCCGGATTCCGGAAACGCCATGCCGAACGCCTGCACGTAGCCGGGGATGCCGCGCAGTTGCTCGACCACGTGCGTCTCCGTGGTGCCCATTTCCACCGGGTTCACCAGCGGGCCGCCGGCCTGCTCTTCGAGGTCCTTTGCCCGGCCGTCCCAGAACTGGGCCGTGTTGAATACGGCATTCAGTACCGTCGGCGCATTGCGGCCGCCCCGCTGCCAGTGATGGCCGATGGAGGTTTCCTGCAGGTCTACGCCGCCGAGCCCCACCATGTGGCACGAGTTGCAGGAGATGGCGTGGCTCTCCGACAGCCGCGGCTCGAAGTAGAGCATCTTGCCCAGCTCGACCAGCGCGGGTGTGCTCGCCACGCCCGGGATGGCGGGTGCTTCATGGGGGATCGGCGCAAACAGCGCCTGGGCCCTGGTGCGTAGCGCGTCCTGGGCTTGGGCGCCGACGCCGATTGTCAACAGCAGAACGGTTGACAGCAGGATCTTCAATCCGCTTCGGTTCATTGCCGATCTCCTCGTCGATAGCAACCCGCAGATATTCGAACCGGTCTGGGGGCGCCGCAATACGGTGTTACCCGTATGGTGGGAAAACCATGCGGCCGAAAAGAGCCCGGAGTCCGCGTCTGCGGGCAGGGCTCCGCCTTGCAATGTGGCAGCAAATGACTACAGTCATCTTTCCGACACGACTCACGCGCTGGTGACACCGTGAATAAAACAACAACAAACGTCTCCCAGACCCGCAGCTTTACGACCGTATTCCTGATCGAAATGTGGGAGCGCTTCGGCTACTACGGCATGCAGGCGCTCATCGTGTATTACATGGTCCAGCGATTGGGGTTCCCCGACGCGCGCGCGACGGTGGTCTGGGGCGCGGCGGCCGCGCTGATCTACGTGGCACCGGCGATCGGCGGCTGGATCGGGGACAAGCTGCTCGGCACCCGGCGGACCATGTTGCTCGGCGCGGTGATCCTGGCCGCGGGCTACGTGCTGATGGTGGTGCCGGGACAGAGCGAATGGTTCCTGTTCTGCGCCCTCGGCGTAATCGTGGTGGGCAACGGCCTGTTCAAGGCCAACGCGGGCAACCTGGTCCGCAAGATCTACGAGGGCGACGACTCGCGGATCGACAGCGCGTTCACCATCTACTACATGGCGGTCAACCTGGGTGCCATGATTTCCCAGCTTCTGACGCCGTGGTTGAAGGACTACTTCAACGCAATGTACGCGAACGACCTGGGGTGGCACGTCGCATTCGGCGTATGCGCGGTGGGTCTCGTGCTCGGCCTGCTCAACTATGCAGCGATGCGGCACACCCTGGCACACGTCGGCTCCGAGCCCGACGAGCGCCCGGTCGAGCGCACCACGCTCGCCGCAGTGCTGCTATTGGCCGTCGCGGCAGTGTTCGGCTCGGCCTTCATCCTGCAGCACGAAGGCGTCGCTCGCGTGTTCGTCTACATTGCCGGCATACTGGTATTGGGTATTTTTCTTTACCTGATCGCGATCGGGCGCCGCGAAGAACGCGCCGGCCTCATCGCGGCACTCGTGCTGACCATTCAAACGGTGTTCTATTTCATTTTCTACCAGCAGATGTCGACGTCGCTGAACCTGTTCGCATTGCGCAACGTCGATCCGGCGTTCAACC
>JBAUVS010000003.1:0-2942 GCA_049583345.1 Woeseiaceae bacterium | reverse complement strand
ACCTGTTCGAACATCGCCCGTACCGGCGTGTTTACGGCCAGTTTCCCCAAGCCGTCGCAGGTCCTGCACGCGAGCCTGGCGGCATCGCCGCGCGACGCCAACGGCAGCCTGCCGATCCTCGCGAGTTTCAAGACGATCCCGGCGAAGAACATCGATGGCCGCTGTATCGACGGCGCCTACCTGTATTTCGAATGCCGGCATTACCGGACGATCGACGGCTTCGGCGAAAACTCCCTCATCACGGGCGAGATCGTCGCGGCCTATGGGGAATCCGATTTCCTGCGTTCGAGCGAGGTGGACGATCAGGAGCTGATCCACGAATCGCCGCTGTTTGCGTACCTGGCGCCCGGGCGTTTCGCATCGGTACAGCGCTCGATTGCATTCCCGTTCCCGGCGGACATGAAGAAGTGAGTTGCGGATGGACAGCGGACTCGCCGACCGGATCCTCAAGCACGTACGAGGGCAGGCCGAGTCGTTCGTCGACCTGACGCGGCGGCTCGTCGAGGCCGAATCGCCCTCGTCGCTTCCGGAGGCGCAACGCGAAGCGCGGCACATCCTCATGGCCGCGCTCGGCGGGCTCGGTCTCGAAGTTCTCGAGCTGGGAGCACCCGGCATCCCCCGTCACGTCTACGCGCACGTTCCGGCGCGTCGACGCGGCGCTCCGATCCAGTTGATCCTCGGCCACTACGACACGGTATGGCCGCTCGGCACCGTTACGGAGAGACCGTTCCGCGTCGACGGCAACGTCCTGGAAGGCCCCGGCGTCTTCGATATGAAGGGCGGCCTCGCACAACTCGTAGTCGCGCTCGGCGCCCTGCGGGATCTCGGCCTGCAGCCGACGCTGACCCCGGTGATCTTCGTCAATGCCGACGAGGAGACGGGCAGCCGGTCCTCGACCCGGTTTATCCGCCGCCTCGCCCGGCACGCGAATCGCGCGTTGGTCCTCGAACCCGCACTGGGTCGGCGCGGCAGGATCAAGATCGCGCGCAAGGGTATCGGCCGGTTTACGGTGACGGTGTTCGGGAAGGCCGCGCACGCCGGGCTGGATCCGGAGGACGGCGCCAGCGCGATACTGGAACTCGCGCACGTCATCCAGGCCCTGTTCGCGATGAACGACCCGGAGCGCGGGATCACCGTGAACGTCGGCACCGTTTACGGCGGCGTGCAACCGAACGTCATCGCGCCGCACGGCGGCGCGGTCATCGACGTCCGCGTCCCCACCCTCGCCGACGGCGCCGCCATCGAGGCGCGCATCCACGCGATCCGGCCACGGGTCGCCGGCGTACGCCTGCACATCGAGGGCTCCATCGGCCGGCCATCGATGGAACCGACGGCACGCAACGAGGCACTCTGGAACCAGGCGCAGCAGCTCGGCGAACTGCTCGGGCTCGAGCTCGACGGCGCGAAGGTCGGCGGCGGCTCGGACGGCAACACGACCAGCCAGTACACGGCCACGCTCGACGGCCTCGGACCCGTCGGTCGCGGCGCGCATGCGGAACACGAGTGCCTGTACGTGGACAGGACGCTGGAACGCGCGGCGCTGCTCGCGATGCTGCTGCTGTCGCCCGCTGTGTCGCAGGCCGCGGCGGGGGGTGACCCGTGACGCAGACGGTATTCGGCTCGCTGGCACGCATCGCCGACCTCGAGGAAAAGCCCTACGAGGTGGCGGCGATCGATCCGTCGGCCTGGCAGACAGGCGACTACGTCGCGGCCGAAGTGACCGGCACGCCGACACGCCATTACAACATCGAGGACCGTGGCGGAGACATGATCCCGGTCCAGCCCGGTTGCCGCGTTATCGGCGCGCTGGGCGTGCGCGCCGCAACGCTGGAAGGCGTGGGGAGCTGGCGGGACGTGCGCGACGGACACCTGCATGCGCTCACCAGCGCCGGGCTGTTCGGCGTGTTTACGTCCTATTCGCGGCTCCTCGACGACCCCGTCTCTCTCGTCTATACGGGCCACGTCTGCCGTGCCGGCCAGCCGCTCAGGATGTCGGACTTCGCCCTCCGGCACGACGGCGGGACCTTCCGCGTGCCGACGATCATGCTCGTGGGGACGTCGATGTCCGCCGGCAAGACCACGACCGGCCGCCTGGTAATACGCCTCCTGTCGCTGGCCGGCTACCGGGTGATCGGGTGCAAGCTGACCGGCGCCGGACGCCTGCGCGATATCCGGGCCTTCCGCCAGGCCGGCGCATTCGAGGTCTACGACTTCGTCGACGTCGGCCTGCCGTCCACGGTAGTCCCCGAGGCCTGCTTCCGCGCCGCGATCCAGCCGTTGCTCAACCACATCGACAGCCGCGGTCCCGACTTCCTCGTCGCCGAGGCCGGTGCCTCGCCGCTGGAGCCCTACAACGGCGCCGCCGCCATAGACCTTATCGGCGACAACAATCGCTTCACGATCCTGTGCGCATCCGATCCCTATGCCGTCGTCGGCGTGCAGCAGGCGTACCGCTTCAGGCCGGACCTCGTTGCGGGCCCGGCCGCGAACACCTCTGCTGCGATCGACCTCGTCGACAAGCTGACCGGCGTGCCGGCGCTGAACGTCCTCGATCCCGATGCCGCGGAAACGTTGCGCAGCATACTCGTTGCCCGTCTCGGCGCAGACTTGACTCCGGTCGACGTCGCAGAATGGATGCCGTAAACAGGCGGATCGTATTCGCCGTGCTCACGCACTACCGTTGCCGATCCTGCTGGTTGCCATCGGCACTGACGGGCGGCGGCGCAAGCCATTCGGCCGGGGTGGCGAGCGGCGCGTCGAGCGTCTCGAGGAACGCCTCGAGTTCGCGAAGCTGACGCGAGCTCAGCCCGAGCGGCTTCGCCTCGTTGTGACCGATCATTGCGAGCGGCGCCTGGTTGTAGTTCTTCAGCACGTCGGCCAGCGACGCGAATTGCCCCTCGTGCATGTACGGTTCCGTGCCGCCGAGATTGCGCAGCGACGGC
>JBAUVS010000002.1:0-3432 GCA_049583345.1 Woeseiaceae bacterium | reverse complement strand
CGAACGCCACGCCCGGCTGGCCGAGCTCCGCCGCTACAGCGACTCCCTGAGGGTAAGTCAGTAAAACCAGGCACGCGGGTCCGCCGGCGGCAACAGACGATCGGCTTCGGCGCTTCCGCGGAAACTTATTTTCCGAAGTGGTCAATAACCCGCCACGTGGCGGATTTCCTCGAATCTACTTTAAGTTTCGCGAGCTAGAACCTCCCGCGGGATCGCGGCCGGTCGGTATTCTTCGGTAGTAGCCGGTGGGGGAAAGAGCCCTAGGGAGGCTGCTTGCGACCCATTCCGGACGGTGGTGACCGCACGAAATTGATGACGGAATCACTCGCAACTTGGTTCATACCAGTCTTCTTTTCGGGAATGACGATTCTTGCGATTGGGGTGGTTCTAATGTTTGCATACAGAAAACCAGGCACTTCCTTTGCGCAGTTCCTTATGGCCGCAACTGCCGATGATCCTTATCCGCTGGGCCTTCGGCCTCGTCTCAAGTTGATCCGGGATGACAGGGTTCAGCTCGTGTATGCAGTGTTGCTTATCGGCATAGCCATTGTTTTGGTAGATGTATTGGCCCTTGCGGGGATCGCAATCGCGAACTCAATGGGCAGGACACCAGCTTGATGTCAGCGGCTGGTTGTGGCCGGAAGCTGGCTATCGCCGATGCAGCCCTCTTGCGACTGGAACGGCCGCTTTCGGTGAATTCGGTCGCTCGATGTTTCCGCGGAAACTTCCTCGAAAGCACTTCAATAGATCACGGTAGGTGAGATACAGATCAGTTTGTTGCGCAGCCTGCAGCGAGCGCAGCATATCTGCTCCTCACGGCCAGAAAATGGTGGGCCCGCCAGGACTCGAACCTGGGACCAAGGGATTATGAGTCCCCTGCTCTAACCAACTGAGCTACAGGCCCAACTGTTTTTCATTTCGTGAGCTTGCGAAGCGATGTTATTGCGGCCCTTCGGGCCACTCTGCTCTAACCTTGACGCATCGCGACCCCGCTACAGGCCCACGTGGGGAGCGAGATTCTAACAAACAAAAGCCGGGCAGTGCCCGGCTTTTGGTCGCGCTGCAAGCAGTGCTCCTACAGGAGGTTCCGCTGCTCTCAATCCTCGATCAGGAAGCTGCGCAGCTGATCGGAGCGCGTCGGGTGACGCAGCTTGCGCAGCGCCTTGGCTTCGATCTGCCGGATCCGCTCGCGGGTGACGTCGAACTGTTTGCCGACCTCCTCGAGGGTGTGATCCGTGTTCATATCGATGCCGAAACGCATGCGCAGGACCTTGGCCTCGCGCGGCGTCAGGCCGGCCAGCACATTGTGCGTGGTCTCCTTCAAGCCTTGCGACGTCGCCGAATCCACCGGCGAATGCACGGTCTGATCCTCGATGAAATCGCCGAGATGCGAATCCTCGTCGTCGCCGATCGGGGTCTCCATGGAGATCGGTTCCTTCGCGATCTTCAACACCTTGCGGACCTTGTCTTCCGGCATGTCCATACGTTCGGCCAGCTCGTCCGGCAGCGGCTCGCGGCCCATCTCCTGCAACATCTGCCGGGAGATCCGGTTCAGCTTGTTGATGGTCTCGATCATGTGCACCGGGATGCGAATCGTGCGGGCCTGGTCCGCGATCGAACGCGTGATCGCCTGCCGAATCCACCACGTTGCGTAGGTCGAGAACTTGTAGCCACGCCGGTATTCGAACTTGTCGACCGCCTTCATCAGGCCGATGTTGCCTTCCTGGATCAGGTCCAGGAACTGCAGGCCGCGGTTGGTGTACTTCTTCGCGATCGAGATCACGAGACGCAGGTTCGCCTCGACCATCTCCTTCTTCGCACGGCGTGCCTTGGCTTCGCCGATCGACATCTGTCGGTTGATTTCCTTGATCTCGGCGATCGAGAGCCGGGTATCGGTTTCGACGCCGATCAGCTTGCGCTGAGCGCGCAATATGTCGTCCTTGAGTTTCGCCAGCGTCGAGGAGTGCTTGCGTTTGGCGCGGATGTGCTTGTCCACCCAGCGGATATCCGTCTCGCTCTTCGGGAAGCTGGAGAGGAAGTCCTTGCGGGGCATACCGGCATCGCGCACGCAGATCTGCATGATCAGCCTTTCCTGGCCGCGGATCACAGCGACGATGCCACGCAGATTCCGCACCAGCACGTCGAAAAGCTTCGGCGCGAGCTTGAGTTCCATGATCTGCGCCGCGAGTTCCTGCTGCGCCTTGATCGTCTTCTTGTCCTGGAAGCCGTACTTGTCGATGCTCGTCAGGGAGCGCTTGTGCAGGCGCCGCACGACGGCGACGCGAGCGGCCACCTCGTCCGGGTCCGGACCGGTGTCGACGACATCGTCGTCGTCATCGTCGTCACTCTTCGGCGCCGGTGGCTTGATCTCGTCCGGTTCGTTGGGATCGATGAAACCGACGACAAAATCCTGCATGCGGGTGTCCCCCGCGGCGACGGCGTCGGCGACCTCCAGCAACATGTCGATCGTCGGCGGGAAGTGGGCCATGTGGTACTTGACCTGGTTCAGGCCGTCCTCGATTCGCTTCGCGATCTCGATCTCGCCCTGGCGCGTCAGCAGTTCCACGGTGCCCATTTCGCGCATGTACATGCGTACAGGATCGGTCGTCCTGCCGAACTCGGCGTCGACGCTCGCAAGCGCGGCCTCGGCCTCTTCGGCGGCATCGTCGTCGTTCGACACGGCCGCATCGGACAGCAGGATGGACTCGGCATCGGGTGCCTTCTCGTGCACCGTGATACCCATGTCGTTGATCATGTTGACGATGTCTTCGATCTGTTCGGGATCGACGATGTCATTCGGCAGGTGATCATTGACCTCGGCGTAGGTCAAAAACCCTTGTTCCTTGCCGCGCGCGATCAGGTCTTTGAGTTGCTGAGCCTGCTTGCTGCCGCCGATTACTGCACGTTTTTCGCTCAAGACGACACGACCTCCATGTTGAGGATAAAAACAGCCAATTATACGGGTTTGACCCGGTCCAAAGCCAGAAAATCCCGCCCCACGTTCACTCAGTTCAGACGCCGCAATTCCGCCTTTTCTTCGTCTGACAACCTGTTAACTCTCTGTTTTTCTATCAAAAAATCGATGCGATCCCGGCGTCCGGCCAGCGCCAGCTGGGTCAGGCACGCATCCAGCTCGGCCACGGCATCGAATTCGTCCTCGTCCGGAATCTCGACCGCCGCCAGCTTGCCGAGATGCAGGCCCGCTTCGTCGTGACGCCAGCGCTCGAGAAGTCCCGCGGTCGTGATACCGGGTTCGGCCCGCGCCGTCTCGATCAGCTCGCGCAATAATGCGACGCCGGGGCGCTCGACCCCGTCGAGTTTGCCGGCATCGATCTGCGCCCCCGCTCCCGGCTGGTGCAGCAACAGCGAAATCGCGCGGCGCACCACCGAGGGTCGCCCGACGCCCGGGCTGCGGCGGCGAGCCCGCCGGTC
>JBAUVS010000001.1:0-8117 GCA_049583345.1 Woeseiaceae bacterium | reverse complement strand
CCGCTGCCGGACGACGAGGCGGGAGACGATTAGTTTGAGGCGAAACACGCCGCGGGAGGTCGTTCTTGTTTGAACGGCCGGATAGCGGCGAACGTGCAATCCTGGTCCACGCGAGCCCCGAGGGCGCTCCGGACGCCACCGAACGTGAGGAATTCGCCGAGCTGGCCCGCTCGGCGGGAGCCGTGGTCGTGGGCGAGATCGTCAGCGGCCGGCGGCGGCCCGATCCGCGTTGTTTCATCGGTAAGGGCAAGCTCGACGAACTGACGGCCGGTGTCGCGGCGCACGATGCCGAACTCGTGATCTTTTCGGCGGCGCTGTCGCCGAGCCAGGAGCGCAATCTCGAAGCCAGCCTGAAATGCCGCGTGCTGGACCGGGCGGGGCTGATACTCGATATCTTTGCGCAGCGCGCCCGCAGCTTCGAGGGCAAGCTGCAGGTCGAGCTCGCCCAGCTCGAGCACCTCTCGACGCGCCTCGTGCGCGGCTGGACGCACCTGGAACGCCAGAAAGGCGGCATCGGCCTGCGCGGACCGGGCGAAACCCAGCTCGAATCGGACCGCCGTCTCATCGGCGGGAGGATCCGCCAGTTGAACGCCAGGCTGGCGCAGGTGGACGCGCGCCGCACGATGAACCGGCGCAACCGCGTGCGCGCGGAAGTGCCCACCGTGGCACTGGTGGGGTATACGAACGCCGGCAAGTCGACGCTGTTCAACGCGCTGACGAACGCGAGCGTCTATGTCGAGGACAAGCTGTTCGCGACACTGGATCCGACCGTGCGACGTCTCGAATTGCCGGCCGGGCCCGAGGTCGTGCTCGCGGACACGGTCGGCTTCGTGCGTGACCTGCCCCACGAATTGATTGCGGCGTTCCGCTCGACGCTGCAGGAGGCTCGTGAAGCCGACCTGATCCTGCACGTGATCGACGCCGGTGACAGCAACCGCTGGCAGCACGTGCGGCAGGTGAATGCCGTACTCAGACAGCTCGAAGCGGACCGCATCCCGCAAGTGCGTGTGTACAATAAGATCGACAAGCTCGACAGGAAGCCGCGCACGAGGATCGACCGTGACGGGCTGGGGCGCGCGGTCTGGTTGTCCGCGGTCAGCGGCGAGGGCATTTCGCAATTGCTGGACGTGATTCGCGAGCGCCTGATCCGCAAGACGATGCGAGGCCGGCTGCATCTCGCGCCCACGCAAGGCCGCCAGCGTGCGCGCCTGTTCGAAATCGGAGCTGTCCTGAGTGAGGAGGCGTGCGAAGATGGCGGCTGGACGATCGAACTCGAGCTGGCCGAGCGGGATCTGATGCGCTTCATGAAGCGCGAGAACCTCTCGCCTGACACACTACAGCCGCTGCCGGTGCAGAAGCCGGCGACGGCGACAACCTGAACACTAGCGGACGATCATGGCCTGGAACGATCCCGGAAACGGCAAGGATCCCTGGAAACGCGACGGCGACGAACCGACCGATCTCGATCGGATGGTACGCGACTGGCGGCGCAGGCTCGGAAACCTGCTGGGCGGCGGCGGTGGCGGCAGGCCGGGAAGCGGCGGTGGCGGCTACGCGCTGGCGATATTGCTGCTGGTCGCCTGGGCGGCGACCGGGTTCTACCGGATCGATGAGGCCGAACGTGGCGTCGTGCAACGCTTCGGCGCCTATACGGTGACGACCCTGCCGGGCTGGCACTGGCACATCCCGTACCCCGTCGAGACTATCAATCTCGTCAACGCCTTTGCCGTGTCCAACTATTCTTACAAGACGGAGATGCTGACGGCGGACGAGCAATACGTGTATATCGAGATGGTCGTGCAATACCGGCGCACGGATCCGGTCAAGTACAGCTTCGAGGTCGTGGACCCGGAGCAGACGCTGCAGGACGTGACGGAGAGCGCCTTGCGCGAAGTGGTCGGCACGACCTCGCTCGAGGTGCTGGTCACCACGAGTCGCGACCAGATCGCTTCGCGGACGAGCCAGGTCTTGCAGAACACGCTCGACAATTACGGCGCCGGTATCACGGTTACCTCCATCTCACTCGAGACCGTTAACTATCCGTCCAGCGTGCAGGATGCGGTCGATGACGCGCAGAAGGCTCGCAACGACAGCGAGCGCTACGCGCTCGAGGCCGATGAGTACGCCAGGGACGTCGTCCCGAAGGCCGAGGGCAAGGCCGCCCGCATCGTCGAAGACGCGAAGGCGTATCACGACCGCGTCATCGCGGATGCGGAGGGCGAGGCCGCGCGCTTCGAGGCCCTGCTCACCGAATACCAAAAAGCCCCACGCGTCACGCGCGAGCGCCTGTACCTGGACGCGCTGGAGGACGTGTACGGACGCTCCAACAAGGTGTTCCTCGACGCGGAAGGCAGCGGCAACCTGCTGTACCTTCCGCTCGACAAGATGCTCCAGCAAAGCGGAAGTCGTCAGATGAATTCTACCGGGACACGCGACGCCGACACGTCAGCCGCTCCGGCATCGTCGTCCGACAGCGGCAGCAATTCCGGCGAACCACGCGACAGGAGGACCCGGCAATGAGCAGTGGACGTTTCATGGTCGTCGTGCTGCTTGGCCTGATCTTCGTGGGGCTCGGCCTGTCTGCCTTCACGGTCAACGAGCGTGATCTCGCGATCAAGCTGCAGCTCGGCCAGGTCGTCAGGACCGACTACCCGCCCGGGCTGCACTGGAAGTGGCCGCTGGTGCAGAACGTGCGCAAATTCCCGAAGCGGATCCTGACGATCTCGGATCGCCCGGAACGCATCTTCACGGCCGAGAACGAGGCGCTCAACGTCGACTTCTTCGTCAAGTATCGCATCGTCGATCCGCGCCAGTTCTATATCTCGACGGGAGGGGTGCAGGCCGTTGCAAACGACCGCTTGTCCGAAATCATCAAGAACGCCGTGGTAACCGAATTCGGCAAACGTTCGGTGCAGGAGGCGATTTCGGTCGGCCGTGCCGAGCTGATGCGCGACATGCTGGAGACAGCGGCGGGTACGGCCGAAGATCTCGGCGTCGAGCTGGTCGATTTCCGTGTCAAGCAGGTCGAGTTCATGGACGACGTGAAGGAGTCGGTCTACCGTCAGATGGCGGCTGAGCGCAAGCGGATCGCGGCCGAGCGGCGTGCGGAAGGCCGCAAGGCCGAAGAGACCAAGCGTGCCAACGCGGACCGGCAGGTCACCGTCATCCTGGCCGATGCCTACAAGAAAGAGCAAACGATCCGCGGCGAAGGTGACGCGAAAGCCGCCGAGATCTATGCCAACGCGTACAACAAGGACCCCGAGTTCTACGCGTTCTACCGGAGCATCAACGCCTACCGCAAGTCGATGGGCCAGCCCGGCGACCTGCTCGTACTCGATCCTGACAGTGACTTCTTCCGGTACCTGAACGATTCCGACGGCAAGCGCTAGCTGGTACGTCGGTGAACTGGACCGAGATTCTGACGGCCGTTGCGCTGGTCCTGGTGATCGAGGGCATGCTGCCTTTCGTCCGCCCGGGCCGTTACAAGCAGCTGGTGGCGCAAATCGTTCGGCTGAGTGACAATCAGCTGCGGACAGTCGGCCTGGTCTCGATGATCGTCGGGCTGTTGCTGCTCTTCGTGGTCCGGCACTGACAATACGGGGAACTGATGGGCAAGAACGTCGTGGTCATCGGCACCCAGTGGGGCGACGAAGGCAAGGGCAAGATCGTCGATCTGCTGACCGACCGTGCCGCCGCGGTGGCGCGTTTCCAGGGCGGTCACAATGCCGGTCACACGCTGGTGATCGGCGGCAAGAAGACCGTTCTGCATCTGATCCCGTCGGGCATCCTGCGCGACGGCGTGAGCTGCCTGATCGGCAACGGCGTCGTACTGTCGCTCGACGCGCTCGTACAGGAAGCCGACGCGCTCATCGCGAACGGAGTCCCGGTATTCGAGCGTCTGCGAATCAGCCCCGGCTGCCCGTTGATCCTGCCGTCACACGCGGCACTGGACCTGGCACGCGAGAAATCGAGAGGTGCCGCGGCCATCGGCACGACCGGGCGCGGCATCGGTCCGGCCTACGAGGACAAGGCGGCGCGGCGGGCGCTGCGCGTGGCCGATCTGTTCGTAAGGGAACATTTCGCGGCGAAGCTCGGCGAAGTGCTGGACTATCACAACTTCCTGCTGAAGAATTATTTCCGCGCCGAGCCCGTCGACTTCGACAAGGTGCTCGACCAGGCCCTGACTGCGGCCGATGTCGTGGCCCCGATAACCGCCGACGTCACACAGATACTCCAGGACCTCGCGGACGCCGGCAAGAGCATCCTGTTCGAGGGAGCGCAGGGCACGTTCCTCGATATCGATCACGGCACCTATCCGTTCGTGACGTCGTCGAATACCGTCGCCGCCGCGGCGAGTACGGGGACCGGCATCGGCCCGCGCAATCTCGACTACATCCTCGGCATCGTCAAGGCCTATACGACGCGCGTCGGCGCGGGGCCGTTTCCCACCGAGCTGTTCGACGACCAGGGCCAGCACCTCGCGCGCGTCGGCGCGGAATTCGGCGCGACGACGGGGCGGCCGCGCCGCTGCGGCTGGTTCGATGCGGTCGCCCTGCGGCGTTCGATCATCAACAGCAGCGTCTCCGGACTGTGCGTCACCAAGCTCGACGTGCTCGACGAATTCGAGACCATCCAGATCTGCGTCGGTTACCAGATCGACGGTGAACCGGTCGCCGGCGTGCCGGTGCTGGTAGACCGATTTGCGCGATGCGAGCCGGTGTACGAGGAATGCGCCGGCTGGCAGGCCTCGACGGTCGGCATCACCGAGTTTGCCGCGCTGCCCGGGAACGCGCGCAAGTACCTGGCTCGAATCGAGGAACTCGCGGGCGTGCCGATCGACATCATCTCTACGGGCCCCGATCGCGAACAGACGATTATCAAGCGGCACCCGTTCGAGTAGAGCGACGGGACCCGGTTCGACGTGTCGACTCGCAATCTCATTTTCAAGGCGGGACCCGCCGCATTGGAAACGGTAAGGCGGGACGGGTTCGCGGTGGAACGCATCGGCACGATCGCCGGAGCATCGGGCGGCGCAAAATGGCTCGTACTCAGCCAGCTCGATCGCGCCATCGCCTCGCGCGTGTTGCCCGCGCTCGAGGCGCCGGTACACCTGGTCGGGACGTCGATCGGCGCGTGGCGCTTCGCCTGCTACGCACAGCACGACCCGCTCGACGCCATCGAGCGCTTCGAGGATGCCTATATCTACCAGTCGTACAGCGAAAAGCCGGACATCCGCGAGATTACCGCGAAGAGCCGTGAGATCCTCACGGTGCTGCTCGACAAGAGCGGCGCGCACGAGATCCTCGATCATCCGGTACTGCGCACGCATATTCTCGCGGTGCGCGCGCGGCACGTCGCGGCACTGGATTCACGCTGGATCCTCGGCGGAGTCCTCGCCGCGGCGGCATCGCTGAATGCCGTCAGCCGCCGCAGCCTGCGCCTGTTTTTCGAGCGCGTGCTGTTCTTCGATGCCCGCGACCTGCCGCCATGCTTCGATGCCGACGATTTTCCCCTGCAGCGCGTGCGCATCGGCGTGGATAACCTGGACGATGCCATCGTCGCGACCGGGTCGATCCCGCTGGTGTTGTCCGGGGTTCACGACATCGCCCGTGCGATGCCGGGTGTCTATCGGGACGGCGGCATCATCGACTACCATCTCGATCTGCCGCTCGGCGACGGCGATCGCCTGACGCTGTATCCACACTTCTTCGGTCGCATTACACCGGGCTGGTTCGACAAGCGGCTGCCCTGGCGGCGCGCCGATCCGGCCAACACGGATCGGACGATCCTGGTCTGCCCGTCACCGGAATTTGTCGCTCGTCTGCCGAACGCGAAGATCCCCGACCGATTCGATTTCCGGCGCTACGCGCCCTCCGAGCGCATACGAATCTGGCGCCGGGTCGTCAGCGAATGCCAGGCGCTCGCGGACGAATTCGTGGAGGTGATCGAGAAAGACGAACTCGGCAGCAGGCTCGTGCCGCTGTGACACAAACGCGGGATCAGTCGCTCGCCTTGCGAAATTGCGCGACCAACCGGCAGCGCGTCGTCAGCAGCTGGTGCAGCGAATCGACGTCCTCGTCCATGAGGTAATCCGAGCGATCCCTCCAGCCGCGCAGCATGGGCAGGCTCTTGTCGTTGACGACGAGGTGATCTTCGCTGGACTGGCTGTTCACCTGCCAGCCCGGTACGGCGAGCACCGAACGAATGCGGACGCGGTGGTCGAGCAAGCGCCGGAACTCGCGTTCGAGGGCCGCGGTTTGTGCCGATGTCTGTACGATCGATTCCGATGCGCCGCGCGGTTGAAAGACGAGTTCGTTGCCCTCGAGCTGCACACTGCCGTTGCGGATCGGGCGGCGTGCGCAGACGTTGATCGCATACGTGCCGCTCTGCCCGACGATGACGTGATCGATGATGCCTGCCGAAGTCTCGACGTCGTGGTAGATGCGACCGAAACCTGCCGAGATCGATTGCAACTGGTGCCCGATCGCGATGTTGGCGTCGCGCAGCAGGCGGACCCGGCGCCGCGAAAGTACCGTCCGGGCCAGCTGGAAGAGGGCGAGGAACGCGCCCGCGCCGACGACGCCGAGTACCACCCACAACTGCCAGGCCGGGTAGCCGGCGAACAATCGCTCGGCGTTCAGCTCGCGAGCCGACACGAACAACACCGCGAAGACGAGGGCAGCGCTCAGGTACGTGGACTGGCTGCTGGAGAGCCGCTCGAATTCGTCACGGAAGCGCTGCGCCGCCTCGCGCATGATGCTGTCCGCAAAACTCGGCGCCGGCCCGACGCTGCGCGAAAGCACCTGCCATGACTTTGCGATCAGGACGAACACGACCGTGCAGGACAGCGCCACGGTCGCCGCGCCACTGATGTTCTCGATATCCATCTTGGGTCTGCCTCCGTGGCCAGATTATCGGCCGTACGGACTCGTCACTGTGACGCAGGTCACATTGGCCACCTCCGGAAAGCGCCACAGGGCGCAGTTTTCAGCATCGGTTCAGGCGCTGCCGATAATCTCTGTTGCAGACTCTCGAAAACGAAAGTGAAAGGGGCTACGCATGAACCTTGGACGGACGCTGGCAGTAGCGATGCTCGGTGCGGTCCTGAGCGGCTGCGCCTCCATGAGTGCGGAAGAATGTGCAGCCAGCGACTGGAAAGCGGTCGGCTTCGAAGACGGTGCGCGGGGCTATACGAGCGACGCCTTTACCCGGCATCGCAAGGAGTGTGCCGAACACGGGATCACGGCGGACTTCGAAGCTTACCAGGCCGGTCGCAGCCAGGGCCTGCAGGAGTTCTGTCAGCCCGGCCGCGGCTTCAGCCACGGTGTCAACGGCGGGCAGTACTATGGCGTTTGTCCCCAGGAACTCGAGAACGGATTCGTCGATGCCTACAACGCCGGCCACAAGCTGTACAGTCTGCGGGCGACCGTGAACAGCACCAACTCCGCGATCTACGCACGCCAGACCGAGCTCAAGAACGCCGAGGACCGAATCGTCCAGATCGGTGTGGATTTGATCGACAACGAGACGACCAGGGACGATCGCATCCAGCTGCTGGCCGAAATGAAGAAGCTGTCGGAACGCAGCGGCGAACTCGAATCCGAGATCGAGTCGCTGGTCGCCGAGCGGGCGAAGGCCGAACAGGATCTCGAAGCCTACCAGCAGACCGTTACCGCCTCCGGGTATTGATCCTCAGAAGTAGTCGTCGTCGTCCTGCGCCCGGCGGTCCTGGCCCGAGCGTTTCTCCTTGGAGTAATTGCCCGTGGCCGGGCCGAAGCCCGCGGGGCCGAACGGGCTGCGCCGGTCCTTGCCGGTGCGGCGATCCTTGTGGTGAACGAAACGGCAACTGCACGAGGACGCGTTGGTACAACCGGGCAGTGGCAATTTCGGCGCCTCGCCGGACAGGTAGCGCTCGCCGGCGATTTCCTGGGCCGCGTGGCAGGGAAAGTCGGCCAGCTTGATCGAGACCGCATGGTAGGCCGACGCCGGCGGCGTCGGGCGCGGGACGGAGGCCGGCCGGGCGTCCGTAGGGCCGCGACGCAGGCGAAAGATGAGCCAGACCGCGACGATCAGTATCAGGAGCAGTGCCAGCATCGGCAGGTTCATGCGGCCTCCTG